>JACJXT010000011.1:306687-613374 GCA_020636535.1 Chitinophagales bacterium | reverse complement strand
AATAATTTTTACTTCTTGATATAATTAGTTCTTACAGTACCGCTAGCACCAGCTTTAAATGGGCTTTTCTTACCACCCACTCCTTTGTCTAAACCCAAACTAAAGCTACCTCTATCCCAACTACCAATATTCCCTCCATTCTTCACTACATCATAAGTACCATAACCAATACTAAAAACACCAGCTCCTACACTACTTTCCGTTTGCGTGATTTGGTATGTATTTAGTATTGCTTTAGGACCAACCGGAGCATTGGCATAAGGTGCACCTGAATACTGCTTAGGATACACAATCTCTTTTATTGTTGTAACCGACTCCGAAGATGATGCAAGTATAACATCAAAAGAAGTACTTGTTGTTTTTGCATTATTTGATGACAATTCTACAGGCGGTGGTATTTTATATATGCTTAAAGCATCTGTTTGGTTAGCATACATTGGCAATGGAGGAAGTTCTTGTTTTTTTACTACTGGTGGTGCCGAACTCTTTACTCCAAAATTAATTGTTGTCAAATCTTGTTTTATACCAATTTCTGGCTTATTAGTAAATGAAGCAGAACTCGATACATTACCTGTGCTCGGATTGTATTCTATGTTTGCTGATTTAACAAGTGACTTATTAAAATCTGAACCAAAAGACAGATTTAAATCAAAATTACTATTTTCAGGTGCATGAGGCACACCCTTATTTGGCGAATCTTGTTTAAATTGTTGTAGTGCTGCACTTTTTTCTACACTATTCTTTACAGCATTTAAATAATTTTCTTCCTTACCTTCATTATCAATTGCCATTATTGGTTTGTTTCCTGCAAATAAATATGGTGAATAATATGGATATTTACTAGTAAGTGGATCGATACTCATAAATTTACCTAACCTAGAGTCATAAATTCTAGCACCGAAGTCGTAGGAGTTTCCTTGACCTTTTATTTCATCATCGCGTTCCATGCCATTAAATCCAAAAAGGTAATCGTTGCTATAATTACAAGCCATATGTTTAGCTTTTATTCCTCAGTGCTTGCTTTTCCTTTCTTTTGCTTTTTTCTGGTAGACTTATCTACGGTGTCTGCATCTGGATTAATGTCTTGTAAATCGCCATCGTCTATATTGCCTCCTAGTTTAGCAAAATCAAATTTTAAAGTAAATCTAAAGGTATTGTCTAACGGATTTCTTTGCGAACTTGTTGGTATCAAATAAGAGAAGTCTAACCCAAATACACTATATTTTACACCTACGCCTGTAGCAACAAATCTTCTGTTACCTTTGTCTTTGGCTTCTACAAAATAACCTGCTCTTACTGCAAATAAGTGATCGTACCAATATTCTGCACCAACGCCTAATGTCCATTCTCTCATTTCTTCTTTAAATCCGCCTGGTGCATCAAACAAAGAAGTAAACATACCAGAGAATGAAGACTTTTCTTTATAGTCTGGAATTCTATTGCTATCAGCATCTTCTCCTGTTGGTGTTGGTACTAGTAGTTTATTAATATCACCATAAATACCTATTTCGTGATATTTGTTAGGTTGTATTCTAAAGCCAATGCCTGAACCAAAATTGGTAGGTATATAATCTTTTTCTGGACTACTTTTTGTATACGCTATTTTTGTTCCGATATTGGTAATGGCAACACCTGTCATGATATTGGCTTTCATATCTTTTTTACCCATGGTAAAACTTTTATTGAAAGTAGTACTTATGTCTGCTCCAAAAGCGTGACCAGCAGTTATTGGCTCGATACCTACACTTTGTCCTTTTGCTAAATTAGAGTAGATATATCTAAAGTTAACACCTAAAGAAAAATTCTTCCCTAATCGTCTTGCATAACCAGCATCTAAAGCTAATTCTCTTGGACTTCCTTGACCAATTTCGTTTCCTGCGAAATCGGTAAAAGTAATATCGCCTAAGCTAAAAAACTTCATAGATAGGTTTACTACATCTGTTTTTGAGAATTTATAAAAGCCAGTAAAATGTGCTAAGTAAATGTCGGTAATTCCTAAACTTCTTAACCATGGTGCATAGGATAAGGAAATACCAAATTTTCTTGGTGAGAATGCTAATTTAGAAGCATTATAAAAACTTGCATTTGGATCTACAGAAGTAGCGATACCAACATCGCCTAATGCAGAACCTCTTGCATCTGGAATTATTCTGAGGAAAGGTACTGCACTGTTTACAGGTACGGTAACTTGTTGTGCCAACAAGGAATTAGCAGACATTAACAACACTAGAACTGCTGTTAGTTGAATAAAAAAGCGTTTTTTCATATCTCTATTATAATATTCAAACGATTAAGATGGTAAAATTATTGTAAATATTCTAATTCAATATGACTAATTTTTGATATTGGCTAATTTTTTTTTCACTATTGTCTTTTAAAGACAGTTTGTAAATATACACACCTTTTCCAATTTTATCACCAAAATTATCTCTTCCGTCCCAATTTATGTCTGCAACTCTATAACCAGCAGTATTAATATCTTGCTGAATGGTTTTAATTAATTTACCTGAAGCCGAAAAAATATCTATTCTTAATGCTAAATCTTGGTTGGGTTTATTGTGCTCAAACATAAATGTAGTATTGGTAGTAAATGGATTTGGATAGTTTAGTACATGTGATAATGCTAATGCTGCATCTTCTTCTACTATAAATTCGGTATATGCTTCGCCAGAATTATTCAAAATATCCCATGCTTTTACTTGTAAGGTGTGTTTTCCTGTTTCTAATTTTTGTAATGGATACAAGACTTTACCACTAGCATTGCTATTAGAATCTATTTCATAGTAGTCGTTTAGTATATATATATTAGTTGTATTATTATCTAAAATAGCAGTGATATCGTGTCCTATGCCATTGCCTGTAGTATTAATTCCGTTTTCATCAAATAGTTTGATATACATATTTGGATTTTCATCTGTAATACCACCAAAAACAAATTGTTCATCATTCATAAAAACATCTACTTCTGGTCCTTTATTGTCTAGAATAATGGTATCGTTTATTCCGCCAACAATAATATCACTAGTATAACCACAAGCATCATCGCTAGTATTGTTTTCTGCATAAATACTAATTTTTCCGTTGCCATAACTATAGTCGATATCTTTTGGTACTAGGAATGTAATTTCAAACTGACCATTAACAATATTTGTTTTTCCTTTAAATAATATGTTTTTTTGTAAATTGAATGTATACAGTAAACTTGTTGGATCATTTTGTAGTGTAGTTACTTGTTTCATTTTATCGTATACTGTAATAGTAGCTGTTCCATTATAATTAGTCAATAATGCATTGGCAATATCTCTTACTTCACCACTAAGTGTAATAGTTTTTAATGCTTGAATGGTATCGTGTGCTTGTTGAATATCAACATTATTTATTTTTGTAATGATTGCATTTTCTTTAGGAAAAGCCAATCGTAGTGCTGGATCGCCAAACAAAGAAAATTTTCTATTACCATTTCCTGTATTGGTAACTGATTTTGCATGTTGTAATACATCGCCCAATTTTAAGTTGGGTTGATTGGCTGCTTCTATCAATCCATTAGTGAAATTAATATTCATTTCTCTATTTCTATTAGAAAATACTAGTCTTGTTGTAGATACTGTTGCAATTGCTCCACCATTTTGATTGAAGAAAGTGCGTTCGCCAGCTGTGTAATAATCGTATTCATCAAATCGAGTAAACTCGCAAGTAGCTGTAATAAACAAAGGCAATTTATCTGTATTATTCCAATTATCAATATCACTATGTGTTACTACTGCTTCTTGAGTTAAACCACTTCCACCACCATGTCCTACATAATTAAAAAAGAGCGTACCACTGTTTATTTTAGCATTTACAGCACTTTTGGCTTGTGGATAGCTATTGCCACTAGTTCCACCAACTTGATTGTATGCATCTAGATAGATTTTATCTAAATTATATTTTGGCAAAGCACTAGCAAATAAATTGGCTACAAAATCTGCATCTGCAATATGAATGTTGTTGTCTTCATCATCTGCTAAAAAAGTAGCTTGTGTTCTCCAACTGCCCAAAGCAACATTATCATAGTAACGACTAATTTTATCGACTGCAATTTGAGCTTTAGTCATATTGTCACTAGGAATTCTGCCAATACCAATATCTACAATTTCAACAGCAGTATTGTCTATGTTGCTTCCTTCACCATCATCTAAAAGTCCAAAATAATCATCGGAAGTATAAGTTTCTAATGCTTCAAATGTTTTTTTACTTTGATAAGTTGGTAGATAATATTGACCTAAATCGTTGTTGTGATAAGTGCCATCGCCAAATAATAATAAATATTTTGGTAAATCGTTGGCATTGCTTCCAGCTCTGTCGTAAAACATTTTTACAAAATCTCTAATTGCTGTGATGTCGTTTGTACCAGCAGAAAACTCGTTATATACTTGTTCTAGCGTAACCACTGCAACACGATAGTTGTCGTTATTTCTATGTAATTGAGCAATAGCATTGGCTTGATTTAAAAATGCTTGTCGAGTTACAATTAACATATCTTGTGCTGTTAATGCATGTAAATTTTGGTTGCTAATTTTTCCAATTGCTGTTGGCGTTAGATTGCTGTTTTCAAAACAAACAAACTCTCTAAGTTCGTCTGTATTTACTACGAAACTAGCAGTGCTTCCGTTTAACGAATACGAAATCTGTTTAACATCAAACGGATTGGTAACTTCCCAAATTTGAATATTGTTATTGGTATTTTGTATGTTGAATTGTGTGATTTTTCCACTACCAACACTCTGAATATCTCTAAAATACAAAGGTGTTCCATTATACACTAAGTTGGCTCTTGCATCTATATTAATATAATCTAACCATGCTTTAGAAGCAAAATCTGATGAATTATAAGTAATATCTACAGAAAAATTGCTTGATAAGTTATTATATGAATAATTTGCTTGTTTGTAAGATGCAAAGTTGTAAATTCCTGGATAGACTTGTGGTATAGCACTAATACTTGCTGTACTGTTATTGCTTCCGATAGCAATATTAAAGTTAGAACTTACTACTGAATTAGCAGCTAATCCTAATGAAATTTTGGCACTTATAATGTTAGCTACATTAAAGTTATAGTTTTTTACTTGTTGATTGAATAAATCATCACCTAATTGCAAACGACCTGATCTTGCTACATTTACTAATTCATCTTCTACAAAAGTAATTGCGTTATAACTGTTAGAACTAGTATTTGGTGTTAAACCACTTCCACTTACAGTAGGTAGTGTTATACTGTTACCATTATCAATAGTTAAAAACAAATGTTGTGTATTGCTATATAAATGTTTGGTTACTCTAAATTGATTGATGCTATTATCATAGTACCACGAATTTGGTCCAGGACAATACACTAAAATATAATCATTGCTTTGAAATGAATTTCCAGAAGCATACTTTTTAATAGGATATTCTTGTAAATCATCTATATAATTAGTACCAGCAATTTCTGAGAGCATGCCACCATTCTTTCCATATACTTTTATTTGATTAGGATTTACAGTACTTGGATTAACACCTAAACTTTGCAAAAAAGTATAGTCTATTTTAAAAACACCAGCTTGATTTACACTAAACTCATACCAAGCACCATTAGCTAAAACTGAGTTACTAGCATAAGTATTATTTGCTTGAGAACTTCTATTTCCATTAGCATTATTTTGCGTTTGAATATTTACAGTGCATGACTTTAAAAAATAAACACTACCATTTTCAATTTTATATGGATTGATGACAACCTTTCCAATTTTTTGTTTTTTTTCTATAGCAATAAAACTAGTATCATTTAAAATATTAATATTTGTGTTAGATAGATTTACCGATAATTTTTCATACATTTTATTGCTCATTTGAAAAGTAAACCCATTCTCATTTATTGGAAATGAATATATATAAGAAGGCATATCTAATGCATTTACTTGGTAGCTATTTTTAAAACTCACCTGATTATTTTCAACAGTAGGAATAGGTAATTGGATGTCTTTAACCAAGTTATTAGCACAAAGGACGCTACCTTCAAAGAAAAATAATTGGTAAATAATTGTTAAAAGTATAATTTTGCAGAGATAATTTTGCTTCATACAAGTTAAAATTATGCGATAAAATTAATTTAAATCCTAAGAAAAACTTAAAAAATAAAAGTTTCTACACTATTTGCAATAAAAGTACAAGAAAATCTATAAAAATTCGTTAAATGCTAATAATATTATCTATTTTGTGGAATAAATAATTAACTTTAAATTTGACAAAAATAAATTAAAAAAGATGGCAATGTTTAAAATGAAAACATTTTTTTATTTGACTATATCAGCTTTGCTTTTTGCAACGAGCTGTAAGGGCGGTAAGAAGTCTGGAGAGTCTTCAGCTACAACAGGTTGGAATTATAATGATCCTGAATGGGGAGGTTTTGAAGTATCTGATAATGTACAACAAGCAACTGGTCCGAACTTGGTATTAATACAAGGCGGTACTTTTGTAATGGGAGCAACAGAACAAGATTTATTGTACGAAAACAATAATGTTCAAAGAAGAGTTACCGTTTCTTCTTTCTATATGGATGAAACTGAAGTTACTAATGTTGACTATAGAGAGTATATCTATTGGTTAAGCAGAGTATTTGGTACAGACCATCCAGAATTTGTTGATGCTGCAAAACCAGACAGTTTGTGTTGGAGAAGTAACTTAGCATACAACGAACCTTATGTAAAATATTACTTTACACATCCATCGTACAATACATATCCTGTTGTTGGTGTAACTTGGTTACAAGCTAATGAGTACTGTAAATGGAGAAGCGATAGAGTAAATGAAATGATTTTAATTAAAGAAGGATATTTAACTACAAATCCAGAGCAGAAAAATGAAGACAACTTCAATACAGAAGCTTATGCTATGGGATTATATACTGGTTCTCCTGGAGAAAATCAAAAAGAAGATTTAAATCCAAATGGTACTGGTACAAGAAATGTAAATATGCAGGATGGTATTTTATTGCCAGATTATAGATTGCCAACAGAAGCTGAATGGGAATATGCTGCTTTAGCTTTAATTGGTGATATGCCATACGAAGGTGAAGAAGTTATTTCTGACAGAAGAATTTATCCTTGGGATGGTGCTACTTTCAGATACCAATACCACAATAAAAATCAAGGAGATTTCATGGCTAACTTTATGAGAGGTAGAGGTGACTATATGGGTATTGCTGGTGCATTAAATGATAATGCAGAGATTACTAGTGATGTTCATGCAAACTTCCCTAACGATTTTGGTTTGTTTAATATGGCTGGTAATGTGAACGAGTGGGTTCAAGATGTATATAGACCAATGACAGAAGCTTATGCTGATGACTTAAATACTTTTAGAGGTAACGAATTTACTAAAATGTCTGACGAAGAAGGTTTAGATGAAATGGGTAGAGTAAAATATGTTAGACAAGATGATGATGAGTTAGCTGGTAGATTAAACTATAGAAAAGCATTTGCATTAGATTATATAGATGGTGATTCATCTTCTCAAGTAGAATATAATTATGGTGTTTCTACTTTAATTAACAACAAAGCAAGAGTTTATAAAGGTGGTTCTTGGAAAGATAGAGGTTATTACATGTCGCCAGGTACTAGAAGATTTATGAACGAAGATATGTCTTCAAACGACATTGGCTTTAGATGTGCTATGGTAAGAGTAGGTTCTCCAGATGGGAATTTCTTTGGAGGAAAAGCTTTCTCTGAACAAAAGAAAGTATTAAAGAAAAATGAAAAAGCAAGACAATACAGTAAGTAATATTTTGCTTTAAATAATAGAAAGTCCTGATACAATTATCAGGACTTTTTTTATTTTTATACTAATGGAAATCAAACAACTTTACACACTCTTTTTACAAAGTACAGGAGTAGTTACAGACAGCAGAAAAGTATATGATAATAGTATATTCTTTGCTTTAAAAGGAAGTAACTTCAATGGAAATGAATACGCTACTAAAGCAATACAAGATGGAGCAAGCTATGCGATAATTGATGAAAAAAAATACCAAATAAATGAGCAATATATTTTAGTCGATGATGTTTTAGCAACACTACAACAACTAGCATTGCATCACAGACAACAAGTAGCACCAAAAGCTGTAATTGCACTAACAGGTTCTAACGGAAAAACAACTACGAAAGAGTTATTAAGTACCGTATTGACTACAAAATACAAAACACACTTTACCAAAGGCAATTTAAATAACCATATTGGTATTCCGCTAACACTCTTAGCAATGCCAAGCAATACTGAAATTGCTGTAATAGAAATGGGTGCAAATCATCAAGAAGAAATTAAAAGCTACTGCAAGTTTACTCAACCAACACATGGACTAATTACTAATATTGGCAAAGCTCACCTAGAAGGTTTTGGTGGAATAGAAGGTGTAAAGAAAGGAAAAGGCGAATTATTTGACTATCTAAAAGCAAATGATGGAATAGTTTTTTATAATATTAATGATGAAAATATTATAGCACTAATAAAAGAAAAACAAATTGCCAATAAATATTCCTATGGTTTTCATAGTATATTAACTACTCATTTTACCATATTACAAGAGTTTCCAAGCATCACACTTGATATAGATAATACAAAAATTGCGTCTACACTTTATGGTAATTACAACTTAGATAATATTTTATGTGCCATTGGTATTGGTAAATTCTTTGAAATTCCAACCACTACTATAAAAATGGCAATTGAAGCTTACCAAGCTACTAACTCTAGGTCGCAAGTAATTGATTGGCATCAAAACAAAGTAATATTAGATTGCTATAATGCCAATCCAACGAGTATGTATCATGCATTACAAAATTTTGCAAAAAGTAAATCGACCAATAAAATAGTTATTTTAGGTGATATGTTTGAACTAGGCGAAGCAGCTCAGGCAGAACATCAGTACATCGTAAATGAAATAGAAAAATACAAATTTAATACTATAGTATTAGTAGGAAAATTATTCTATAACTGTGAAAGCAATGAATCAGTTTTAAAATTTGAAACCACAGATGAAGCCGTTGCTTGGTTCAACCAACAAACATTTAAAGACGCCGAAATTTTAATTAAAGCATCAAGAGGCATGCAGTTAGAAAAATTGATAACCCAATAACATTGTCAAAGTTTTAAACTTTCTTATCCGACTGTGTCCTCACAGACCGAAACATAGCATCATACCAACAAATTCATAGCTTTAATATATGCTTCTGGAATTTCTAATTGCTTTGCCAATAAATAATCTTGATAAGTACAAGGTATCAACTCGTGTTTCTGAATGCCATTATGCTCTGTAAAAATTTGCATCCACCAGCGTTCTGTTTTCTTACTTCTTAAGAAAACTAAATCATTAGGCATATCATCATGGTGTATAGTAAATTGGTCAAACTGGTTCATATCTGTAATTGGGTAATCTTTTGTTCTCACAGAAACTCCTTCCATAAAATACCAAATCATCTGAGCAATTTGTTGTGCTGTAACTAAATGTTTGTCATTATTAGGAAAATAATTATAAATTCCAAAACTATTTATAAACTCACTCATACCAGCAAACTTTGCAATAGCACAAGCTTCATCACCAAACAAACCATTTGGCGATGGCATTAACTGTGCAGGTGCATCAGAAAATCGAATGGCACTAATATCAAAAGCCATTAAATCTGCTTCTCTAATTAAAGGTTCTGCTTCATATAAATTAGCTCTAATTTTACCAACTCTAAGCTGTTTCAATTTACTATCATCTAATGCACTAAAAAAATCGCTTCTATACATATACGATTGTAACGCTATAAAATGTAATGCGTTTAAATCAACATCATTCAAAAATAATTTTATATAATTATTATCAATATATATTTTATTGTTAGAAGAAACATAAGCTACTTTTATTGGTGCTTCAAAAATTTTCATGGCTTCATATTGTGCTTTCACACATTCATTATCTCCACCAATAATAATTAGTATAATATTATTTTTAATACAATCTTTAATCACTTCTCTAAGTGCAACCAACGAATCATTAAATGTTTCGCCAGCTATAATATTTCCTAAATCTAACAGTTGAACACCATTTGTAAACTGTTCATATTGGTAAAGTACTCTCCTAACACTGCTACTCGCATTTTCCACACCTTTAAACGCTTCATGTCTATTATAATCATTAATACCAACCATCGCAATGCTAAAAGCATCAAGAGGCATTCCATCGTAATACGGTACAATACTCTGTTTTTTATTAGGATTAGAACGCTGTAATTCTTGAATAGTAGTGTCATCTAAAGGAGCAACAAAATCAATAAACATAAATGGTGTTTGGTGTAAATGTATAATAAAATGAAAACTCTTAACCAAAGAAGTATTTCACTATTGTTAGTAAATTTATTTATGGAAAAACACACTATTCTGCGTCTTATTAATAAAAATGTTAGTAAAAGCTTATGGTAGTGCTGTTTATGGTGTAGATGCTGTGCCTATTACAGTAGAAGTAAATGTATGCAAAGGCACCAAGTATTTTTTAGTAGGATTGCCTGATAATGCTATTAAAGAAAGTTGGAGTAGAGTAGAAAGTGCATTAACACATAACTTTTACAGAATGCCAAGAACTAAAATTATTATCAATTTATCTCCAGCAGATATTAGAAAAGAAGGTTCTGCCTACGATTTACCTATTGCTATTGGTATTTTAGTTGCTTCTGAACAATTGCACACCGATTTACTATCAAAATACATTATAATGGGTGAATTATCTTTAGATGGCATACTTCAACCAATAAGAGGAACTTTACCTATTGCATTACAAGCAAAACGAGACGGTTTTGAAGGCATCATTTTACCAAAACAAAATGCTAAAGAAGCAGCTGTAGTAGAAGGCATTAAAGTCTATGGCATGGAACACATCAATGAAGTGGTACATTTTTTATCTGGTGATATGGAGTTTAGTACAACCAAAAGCGATATAGATTTTAACTATCATAGTAATACCAATGGCTTAGATATTGATTTTGCAGATGTAAAAGGACAAGAAAATATTAAACGAGCTTTAGAAGTTGCTGCAGCTGGTGGACATAATATTATTTTAATTGGTCCGCCTGGTGCTGGTAAAACCATGCTCGCCAAACGCTTGCCTTCTATTTTGCCACCTTTAACCATTAGAGAAGCTTTAGAAACCACTAAAATCCATTCGGTAGCTGGACAATTAAACGGAGATACAGCCATTATAAGAGAACGACCTTTTAGAGCACCACATCATACTGTTTCAGATGTAGCTTTAGTTGGTGGTGGAAGCTATCCGCAACCTGGCGAAATTTCTTTAGCACATAATGGTGTTTTATTTTTAGATGAATTGCCAGAATTTAAACGCAGTGTATTAGAAGTGATGCGTCAGCCAATGGAAGATGGAAAAGTAACCATTTCAAGAGCAAAGATTGCAGTAGACTTCGATAGTCGATTTGTTTTAGCAGGCAGTATGAATCCTTGTAGCTGCGGATATTACAATCATCCTATTAAATCGTGTACTTGTCCGCCTGGTGCTGTACAAAAATATCTCAACAAAATTTCAGGACCATTATTAGATAGAATTGATTTACATGTAGAAGTTATTCCTGTTGCTTTGAACGAATTAACGAATAATGAAAAAGGAGAATCGAGTAAAATGATACAAGCAAGAGTCATAGCTGCTAGAAAAATTCAGACAGAACGATTTGATACAGAAAATATCTATTGTAATGCACAAATGAGTGCTACACAAACTAGAAAATATTGTACACTTGATGACAATGTACAAGCAATACTTAATCAAGCAATGAGTAAATTACAGTTGAGTGCAAGAGCTTATGACAGAATTATAAAAGTAGCAAGAACCATTGCCGATTTAGACCATACCGAAAATATTTCTACGAAACACATCGCCGAAGCCATACAATTTAGAAGCTTAGACAGAGCCAACTGGGCTGGTTGAGAAACAAGCAAAGCGTTACACTGAGTGATTCTTGTGCTGTCGGAAGTTTCCTTCCGACAATAAATAGCTACACCATGGTTCGTGTCCGCACGAAACAACTGTAAACTTTTTTTAGGACGATACATTCGTCTACGCTGAGTGCAACGAAGCGTCTCCTTCGATTAATAAGGGGATGTTTCGCTCGTACCTCGCTCAACATGACGAGTAAGTACCTCACTCAGTATAGACGAGAAAAAGAGGTACGCCATGGTTCGTGTCTACACAAACAACATCAGCCAGCAAACCGTTACAGGGAGTGATAACGAAGTGTCGCCAACTGGGCAAACAACTATGCCCAGCTAACATTGCACACTGCCCAACGGACATTGCTCTTCGCCCAATAAATTAATCATTACATTAAGCAATAGCAAAGTGTTCTTAACTGGGCAATGCTCTATGCCCAGCAGGCATTAAGCTGTGCCCAACGGGCAATGCCCTCTGCCTTATAGGCATTGCATCATGCCCACAGGGCAAACTGTCAAGCCAAGTCAGAACTAAAGGTTGCCAAGTGGGCAAACAACTGTGCCGAGCTGACATTGTACGCTGCCCAATGGGCGTTGCTCTTCGCCCGATAAATTAGTCATTACATTCCTTGTGCTGTCGGAAGTTTCCTTCCGACAATAAATAGCTACGCCATGGTTCGTGTCCTTACTAAATAACTGTAAACTTTTTTAGATCGATACACATAGTTTGAGATTGCCACAATTTTGTTCGTTCCTCTCAAAATTTCGCAATGGACGCATTGATTTTCCCTGTGCTGTCGGAAGTTTCCTTACACAATAAACCCAAATTACGCATTAGAAAATATAGTTTTTCATTTTGTTTGTTTTTAAGGTTGCATGGCTACGCCACGCTTTACTACTTATACCATTAGCTAATACAAATTAGTCCAAAAACTAACTATAAAAGGTTATACCACTACGCGGCATTTTTATATTGCTTTACTTTTTTCTAATGAGGTTAAACTGCTACGCAGTTTTTGTTTTATATTGGACTATTTTTTAACAAGTAATGGTATTAAAAGCTAGTACTAATAAATAGGAAGTGCGTAGTACTTCCTATTTAGTGAAATACTTCAATTTGAGTAACCATGCGTGCAACTCATGGTATAGAAAGAATGCGTAATTTGGGATAAATATCCTCGCCTTGGTTGGTGTTTCACACACCAACTAGCAGTTTTCAGTAATATCAATTAAATCAACTCTTCGTTGATGTCTTCCTCCTTCAAAATTTGTATTTAGAAAGCAATCTACTATGGTAATAGCATCTTCATTAGAAATAAACCTTGCTGGTAAACATAATATATTGGCATTATTATGTTGTCTTGCTAAAATTGCAATTTGTTCATTCCAGCACAAGGCAGCTCTTATATGTTCATGTTTATTAGCAGTTATTGCCACACCATTTCCAGAACCACAAATTAGAACTCCTAATTCTACCTCATTATCTTTAAGAATTTCTATCGCTATTTCATGTGCTACAATTGGATAATCACAACTTTCAGAAGAATGCGTACCAATATCTAAAATAGTATACTTTCCTTTTAAATAGTCTTTCTTTAATAATTCTTTCAAATTAAAACCAGCATGATCTGAGGCAATTGCAATTGTTTTCATAAAACCTATTTTGAGTACTAAAATACAAAAAATAAAAAACCCCGAAAAAATTTCGGGGTTATAATAAAATTGGCGACGACCTACTCTCCCACCTAAAGGCAGTACCATCGGCGCTAAGGGGCTTAACTTCTCTGTTCGAGATGGGAAGAGGTGAACACCCTTGCAATAATCGCCATTAAAAGATTTTACATTTTCATGTATATATTTTAACACATTGGACAAAATAATAAGTTTTTAAAAGTATACGGGTAATTAGTACTACTCGGCTTTGTTGTTACCAACTTTACACCTGTAGCCTATCAAGGTCATAGTCTTTGACCACCCTTTGAGAACTCATCTTGAAGTGGGTTTCGTGCTTAGATGCTTTCAGCGCTTATCCCTTCCCGACATAGCTACCCAGCGGTACATCTGGCGACATAACTGGTACACTAGAGGTCAGTCCATCCCGGTCCTCTCGTACTAGAGACAGATCTTCTCAATTCTCATACGCTCACCATAGATAGAGACCGAACTGTCTTGCGACGTTCTGAACCCAGCTCGCGTGCCACTTTAATGGGCGAACAGCCCAACCCTTGGGACCTTCTCCAGCCCCAGGATGTGACGAGCCGACATCGAGGTGCCAAACCTCCCCGTCGATATGAGCTCTTGGGGGAGATCAGCCTGTTATCCCCGGAGTACCTTTTATCCTTTGAGCGATGGCCCTTCCATACAGAACCACCGGATCACTATATCCTAGTTTCCTACCTGATCGACCTGTCGGTCTCACAGTCAAGCACCCTTATGCTATTGCACTCTACGCACGGTTACCAAGCGTGCTGAGGGTACCTTTGGAAGCCTCCGTTACGCTTTTGGAGGCGACCACCCCAGTCAAACTACCCACCAAGCAATGTCTCCCACTTGCGCAGGATTAGACTCTAAGCAAATAAAGGGTGGTATTTCAACGGCGACTCCACATACACTGGCGTGCACACTTCGCAGTCTCCCACCTATCCTACACATCATTTGCTCAAAATCAATGCTAAGCTGTAGTGAAGGTTCACGGGGTCTTTTCGTCCCATGGCGAGTAACCGGCATCTTCACCGGTACTACAATTTCACCGAGCTCACGGCCGAGACAGTAATCAGATCGTTACACCATTCGTGCAGGTCGGAACTTACCCGACAAGGAATTTCGCTACCTTAGGACCGTTATAGTTACGGCCGCCGTTTACTGGGGCTTCAGTCAGAAGCTTCTCTACCGAAGTAGATGACAACCTTCCTTAACCTTCCAGCACCGGGCAGGTGTCAGACCCTATACATCATCTTTCGATTTAGCAGAGTCCTGTGTTTTTGCTAAACAGTCGCCTGATTCTTTTCACTGCGGCCACGCAAAGCGTGGCGACCCTTCTCCCGAAGTTACGGGTCCATTTTGCCGAGTTCCTTAGCCGTGACTCACTCGAGCGCCTGAGGATACTCTCCTCGTCTACCTGTGTCGGTTTACGGTACGGGCTGCTTATATCTGAAGCTTAGAGGTTTTTCTTGGAAGTATGATTAGGTTCATATCCACGCCTCCGAAGAGTTGTGGTACTATCAGGTTTCAGCTCAGTGGTGGATTTGCCTGCCACATCAACGCCTACGCCTTTTACCGAGCACATCCGTACGCTCGGAGAACTTTCACTCCTTCGTTACCCCATCGCAATATAAGTAGGTATCAGAATATTAACTGATTTTCCATCGGCTACCCCTCTCGGGTTGACCTTAGGTCCCGACTAACCCTGATCTGATTAACATTGATCAGGAAACCTTAGACTTACGGCGATACAGTTTTTCACTGTATTTATCGTTACTTATGCCTACATTTTCTTTTCCAAATACTCCAGAAATTCTTACGAATTTCCTTCTACGCAAAATTGGAATGCTCCCCTACCACACCGATAAATCGGTATTTATAGCTTCGGTATTATGTTTGATGCCCGATTATTTTCCGCGCTCGGTCACTCGACTAGTGAGCTGTTACGCACTCTTTAAATGAATTGCTGCTTCCAAGCAAACATCCTAGCTGTCATAGCAACCAAACATCGTTCATACAACTTAACATAAATTTAGAGACCTTAGCTGATAATCTGGGTTGTTTCCCTCTCGGCCCGTGACCTTAGCACCCCGGGCCTCACTCCTGGACATGTGTATTAGCATTCGGAGTTTGTCAGGGTTTGGTAGGCGGTGAAGCCCCCTAGCCCAATCAGTAGCTCTACCTCTAATACACTTACATTCCAAGGCTGTTCCTAAAAACATTTCGGGGAGTACGAGCTATCTCCCAGTTTGATTGGCCTTTCACCCCTATCCACAGGTCATCCAAACACTTTTCAACGTATACTGGTTCGGTCCTCCACTTCGGTTTAACGAAGCTTCAACCTGCCCATGGATAGATCACTTAGGTTTCGCGTCTACCGCCACTAACTATTCGCCCTATTCAGACTTGCTTTCGCTACGGCTTCCCAAAAAAGGTTAACCTTGCTAGTGACGAGTAACTCGTAGGCTCATTATGCAAAAGGCACGCCGTCATATTGAAACGAGTTCAATACTCCGACTGCTTGTAAGCACATGGTTTCAGGTACTATTTCACTCCCCTGCTTGGGGTACTTTTCACCTTTCCCTTACGGTACTAGTTCGCTATCGGTCTCTCAGTAGTATTTAGCCTTACCGGATGGTGCCGGCAGATTCATGCAAAGCTTCACCGACTTCGCACTACTCAGGATACTGCTAGGATATATTAACTTTATGTATACAGGACTATCACCTTTTATAGTAAAACTTTCCAGAATTTTTCTACTTAGGATAATAAATCCACATCGCAGTCCTACAACCCCAAGCTGACCGAAATCAGATTGGTTTGGGCTGTTCCCTGTTCGCTCGCCACTACTTAGGGAATCACTATTGTTTTCTTTTCCTCCAGGTACTTAGATGTTTCAGTTCCCTGGGTTAGCGTCTTATTAGACATTATGCCTTCAGCATAATAGGTTGCCCCATTCGGAAATCTACGGTTGATAATGGTTGTTTGCACCTTACCGTAGCTTATCGCAGCTTACCACGTCCTTCATCGCCTCTGAGAGCCAAGGCATCCACCATGTGCTCTTAATAACTTATAAAAACTTATTATTTAAATTTTCTTTTTAGAATTGTCCAATATGTCAAAGAACTTTATCCGTACAAACGGAAAAGTGGAGAATGTCGGAGTCGAACCGACGACCCCCTGCGTGCAAGGCAGGTGCTCTAGCCAGCTGAGCTAATTCCCCATAGATCGAAATCTTAAGTAGTCCCAAGCAGATTTGAACTGCTGACCTCTACATTATCAGTGTAGCGCTCTAACCAACTGAGCTATGGGACTGTTTACAGTTTCCCTACCTGATGATGCTGGCTTTAAGGCACAGCGATCTTGGGAACTACAGACAGAATAGAAATTCTATTCTAGATCTATGTGTATATTATAAAGGAGAAACAGGTTTGTTATATAATTAGAGAGATAAACTCTAAAAAGGAGGTATTCCAGCCGCACCTTCCGGTACGGCTACCTTGTTACGACTTAGCCCCAGTTATCGGTTTTACCTTGGACAACTCCTTGCGGTTATCGTCTTAAGGTACACCCAACTTCCATGGCTTGACGGGCGGTGTGTACAAGGTCCGGGAACGTATTCACCGCATCATTGCTGATATGCGATTACTAGCGATTCCGACTTCATGAAGTCGAGTTGCAGACTTCAATCCGAACTGAGACCAGCTTTTAGAGATTAGCTTCATGTCACCATGTCGCGACCCATTGTACTGGCCATTGTAGGACGTGTGTAGCCCAGGGCATAAAGGCCATGATGACTTGACGTCATCCCCTCCTTCCTCACTACTTGCGTAGGCAGTTTCATTAGAGTCCCCGACATTACTCGCTGGCAACTAATAGATGAGGGTTGCGCTCGTTGCGGGACTTAACCCAACACCTCACGGCACGAGCTGACGACAGCCATGCAGCACCTTGCATTCTGTCTCCGAAGAGAAAATCACCTTTCGGCAATGGTCAAAAAGCATTCTAGCCCTGGTAAGGTTCCTCGCGTATCATCGAATTAAACCACATCCTCCACCGCTTGTGCGGACCCCCGTCAATTCCTTTGAGTTTCATTCTTGCGAACGTACTCCCCAGGTGGATTACTTAACGCTTTCGCTAGGACACTGAACTGTATATTGCCAATGTCGAGTAATCATCGTTTAGGGCGTGGACTACCAGGGTATCTAATCCTGTTTGCTACCCACGCTTTCGTGCCTCAGCGTCAATAACGACTTAGTAAGCTGCCTTCGCAATTGGTGTTCTGTAACATATCTAAGCATTTCACCGCTACATGCAACATTCCGCTTACCTCAACCACATTCAAGAAAAGCAGTATCAATGGCAGTTCCCAAGTTGAGCTCGGGGCTTTCACCACTGACTTACGATTCCGCCTACGCACCCTTTAAACCCAGTAAATCCGGATAACGCTTGCACCCTCCGTATTACCGCGGCTGCTGGCACGGAGTTAGCCGGTGCTTATTCATATAGTACCGTCAGGACTCGAAGAATCGAGTAGTTTCTTCCTATATAAAAGGTGTTTACAACCCAGAGGGCATTCATCCACCACGCGGCATGGCTGGATCAGACTTTCGTCCATTGTCCAATATTCCCTACTGCTGCCTCCCGTAGGAGTCTGGCCCGTGTCTCAGTGCCAGTGTGACTGATCGCGCTCTCACGCCAGTTAATGATCGTTGCCTTGGTAGGCCTTTACCCTACCAACTAGCTAATCATACGCACACCAATCTGATACCGTCGGAACTTTAATAATAAGAAGATGCCTTCCTAAAATATTATGGAATATTACTCCCAGTTTCCCAGGGCTATCTTCCAGTACCAGGCATGTTGTGTACGCGTTACGCACCCGTACGCCGGTCTCTAGAACCCGAAAGTTCTATACCCCTCGACTTGCATGTATTAGGCCTGCCGCTAGCGTTCATCCTGAGCCAGGATCAAACTCTCCGTTGTAATAAATTTTTGAAATTGATTTTGAGTTGTGTATTTCTCTCTGATAACAAACCTTATTTGTTTCTCCAATAATTCAAAGAACTTTCTTCATTGTCGTTTCTTTCAAAACGGACTGCAAAGATAAAAACTTTTTTTGATTAATTCACCATGTGTGGATAAAAATTTTTATTTTTTTTATTCCTACATTTTGATTAGCCAAAGAACTTTTAATTGTGTGCTTTTTGTTAAAAGCGAGTGCAAAGGTAGTCTATTTTTTTTATTCGTCAAGCTTTTTTGAAAAAAAATATTTTATGTGATTGTTAAGAGTGCTGAATCCCTTATTTTACAAGGACTTATTTTTTTGATTTATTTTTATTTTTTTTAAAAATTTGTTTGGAAATCTAGTTTACATGTGTTTGGTATGCTTGTATATATCTCTACCTGTTGTGCATTTATTAGAACAAAATAAAAATTGTCTTTCTCAACCTGCCTACCGACAGGCATGCTTTATTGGAAATCTTTTTTATAACCGATTGCTGTTCCTGCTGTAATAAGATTTGAGTTTCCTGATAAAAATCTCTTCGTTTTACTACGAAATTTTCAAGAATGATACCTTTTAACTCAATAGATACATATTATAAAAATTGTTTCGTGAGGACACGAAACAATGCTATTGATTGTCACGATTTTGTTCGTGCTTCCTTCCAAAGTTTTGTAAAGACAGTTTAATTTAGTTGCATCAGAGTTTTCTTCAAATAACTCTGATGGGAATTAATGCTATTGGGACACGAACCAATGCTATTGATTAACTATCGGCTTTAGGTTATTAGAAAGATTCTGAAATGAATTCAGAATGAAAGTTGATTTGTAAGTTACTTCATCATTATATATACAAACCAAAGTAATTGTTTATTCTATTCTTTTTATTGTTTTGTGAGGACACGAAACAATGCTATTGATTGTCACGATTTTGTTCGTGCTTCCTTCCAAAGTTTTGTAAAGACAGTTTAATTTAATTGCATCAGAGTTTTCTTCAAATAACTCTGATGCAAACCAATGCTATTGGGACACAAACCAATGCGATTGATTAACTATCGACTTTAGGTTATTAGAAAGATTCTGAAATAAATTCAGAATGAAAGTTGATTTGTAAGTTACTTCATCATTATATATACAAACCAAAGTAATTGTTTATTCTATTCTTTTTATTGTTTTGTGAGGACACGAACCAATGCTATTGATTGTCACGATTTTGTTCGTGCTTCCTTCCAAAGTTTTGTAAAGACAGTTTTTAATTGCATCAGAGTTTTCTTCAAATAACTCTGATGGGAATTAATTAGAAAGATTCTGAAATAAATTCAGAATGAAGTTTGGTTATTAGTTTACTTCAACATTATTATAAACATAGAGCAAGAAAATGGAATTCAGTCTTTATCTACTTTCTTCTGGTAGTTTCTCTTTTTTTTCTGGATTCCAGATTTCATCGTCTTGGTTATTATTGTCTTCTGATTTATCTTTTTTAGACGATGATTTTTTCTTTTTGCCTTCTATTTTTCCAAATCCAATGTTTAGGTACATATCAATTCCTGTAAATTCTTTTTTGGCAAAAGCAGTAATTAAATTTCTAGAACCTACTGTAAATTGTGCTAAACGAATGCCTGCTCCAGCGTTAAATCCGTTGTATTTATTCCAGTTCATTGGTAAGAACGCTGAAAAAATTCTAGTTTCAAATCTTGGTGTTAAAGAGATATCGGTTGGTGCATTGGCTTTTGCATCGCCTTTTTTATAGTTGAGTACATTGAATTGAAAATTAGAATTGATATAAAATTTTGGTACTACTTGAAAATCGACAAATACATTTAGTGCTGTTGGTAAATTGATTTTTTGTTTTCCTGTTGGAATGGTTTTCGTTCCTAATGAGTCTAAAATTTCATCTATGTTTTTAGTATTGCCTTCATCATCAACTAAATGTTCTGCTGGTACATTTCTATTGTTTCCAATAAATGTTCTACTATTTTTTCCAAGTGTATATTTATTTTTTCCTATGTCGTTAACAGAAAATCCTGCTAATAAATAATGGTCGTTGCTATTGTCTTTTTTTAATTCGTAGATAGCTCCAACATCAATACCAAATCCATTAATACCAAATTTATATTTGAAGCCATCATCTACTCTATCTGTTAGATAAAAATCGAATTGTGATTCGCCAACATTAATAGCACTGTCTGATATTGAAGTATACACTTTAGAAAAATTAATATTATTAGCTCCAAATTGTGCATTAAAAATGTTTGTAAGTAATTTTGCATTTGCTCCAAGGTGTATAGCATGTTTATCACCAATATTTATACTTCTTGAATATCCAAAATAGATTTCGTGATAAGCATTGACTGCACCAGAAGCTCTTTCGTTACTAAAACTTGGTAGCCAGTTTAAAATATCTTCAAAATCGTTGTATAGAGAATAGACTAAATCTTCATTAAAATCGTTGAATGTTGCGTTCATTTTTGCTCTAACGCCAATAGAAATTCCATTGTTTTTAATATTGAAATATGCTGCTGGTCCTTGAATACACGCTTCTATTAACATGTGTTTTCTTTTGCCATCTAAGATTTGTTTTAAAGAAGTGGCTCTATCAAAATTGCTAATTAAATCTTTTAAGCTTCCATCTAGTGCAAAATAATTGTTTCCGACATTGGCATCAAATCCTATTAAATTAACTTGCCATTTTACATCGCCTGCAATTGGCATTGCAGGATTTATATAAGAAGACAGAATTGCATCTTTTGTAGAATAATGAGCTCCGTTAAAAGCTTGTGCTATGATTTTATTACTTAATCCAATTAAAATAATTAAGATAAAAAAATATTTTTTCATAAACTATGTATTTTTAATGCTGATATTTAGACAACTGAATTTTCTTTTTCTTTGGACATTTTTTCTTTTTACCACTACTAAATCCTACTGCTTCTGGATTATATACATTTTTTGGTTTGCATTTTTTATGCTGCGTTTTAGCATACTTCTTGGTGTACACTGCTTTATTGTCTGCATTTAGTAATGATGTTCCAAAACAAACAAAAATCAATAGAAAAAATAATACTTTAATTTTCATGTTATAGTTTTTTACAAACATAACGAATTATTCTACCAATATATTGCTAGTAGTATTAATATAGTATTGATTGATTGCTAATTAATTAAGTACTATGTCTTTTTTAACATTCTTTTTAGAAACTACTTTAGGTTGAACATACTCAACATTGTATTTCGACGAATCGAAAAATAAAGTTCTTGCTCTAAACTCGAAAGTAAAACCTGGCCAAAGTGTCGTATTTTTTCCGTCTTTAGTTTTATACCAGCTTGCACAACCACCTTGACTCCAAACTGCTTTGTTTAATCTTTTTTGAATAGCTGCATTATAATCGTCTTGCACTTTTTGTTTTACATCTATTGATTTAACTTTTTTGTTATTATATGTTTTTAGTGCTTCTATAATATAATGCACAGAATGTTCTATCATTAAAATCATAGAGCTATGACCTAAACCTGTATTTGGTCCAATGACCATAAATGCATTTGGAAATCCTGCAATAGAAACACCCAAATATGCTTCTGCACCTTTTTCATCCCAAATTTCTTTTAGGTTGTTGCCATTTTTCCCAATAATAGGAAATGGTGCAACATCTTCAGACGCTTTAAATCCAGTAGCAAAAACAATTAAATCGAACTCGTGTTGTTTGCCATCTTTCGTTTTAATTCCTTTTGAAGTGATGGCATCAATACCTTCTGTAACGACTTCTACATTATCTCTATTTAATGCTGGATAATAATCATTAGACAACAAAATGCGTTTGCAACCAAGCGTATAATTTGGTGTTACTTTTTCTTGAAGTGATTTATCTTTCACTACTTTTTTAATGTATTTTTCTACTTGTGGTTGTACTAGCTTCATTACTCTTTGGTCGATTACGAAACCTGTAGCAAATAGTTCGTTTCTTACAAACAAAGCATTTCTATATAGTTGTTGTGTTATTGGTAAATATTTGAACAATGTTTTTTCTACAGTAGAAATTTCTCTGTCTGGCTTTGGAATTACCCAAGATGGTGTTCTTTGAAAAACACTTAGTGATTTTACTTTTTTGGCAATAGCTGGAACTATTTGTATGGCACTTGCTCCAGAACCAATAATGGCTACTCTTTTATTGCTATAATCGTAGTCGTGATTCCATTGAGCAGAGTGAAATTTTTCTCCTTTAAAAGAGTTGATGCCTTTGATATCTGGAAATGCAATTCTACTTAAACCTCCACCAGCAATGATAACTTTGTTGGCATGATAAGTTTTGCCTTGTTTGGTTTTTAATGTCCATGTACCATCTTCTTCGTTGTACTGTGCATGATTGACTTCTGCACTTAAATGGACATTAGGTCGTAAGTTATATTTATCTACACAATGATTGGTGTACTCTAAAATTTCTTCTTGTGTGCCAAACATTTTCTTCCAATTTGGATTTGGTTCAAAAGAATATTGATATAAGTGAGAATGTACATCGCACTCGGCACCTGGATAAGTATTGGCATACCAAGTTCCACCTAACTCTGGATCTCTTTCTAGCATAATGAAGTTGTTGTTGTTAGCTTCTTTTAGTTTGATGCCCATACAAATTCCACCAAAACCAGTACCAATGATTAGAATATCTGTGTTGTAAGTACTCATAGTTTGCATTTTATTTATAGCAAGTTACTAAATGGAATGTAAAATCTACTAAACAAAAGTTAAATATGCTTTGGTGCATTTTTATTCAAAGTGTATATTTTATAGCACTGATAAAAGCTTAGTATATATATAATTTGTAACAAATAAAAAACTGTCATTGAAGTATAATGAAAGAGTTCATAGATTCCTTCTTTCGAAGGAATAATGCTTTAAGTCGATTTAACAATACTTTGTTCATTTTGTCTTGACACAAAACGAACCAAAAAGTCAAGAAGCATTTAAGGCAATTTTGCTTTTCTCTATTTCTTCTTTTGGTGAAGCAAACCGATGATAAATTTGTCTCTACATGCTTATTGCTCGTACCTCACAATGCAATTTCGAGACATTTATATCTATTGCTAAAAATGCTTCAACGCTAAACTGCTTTGGTCTGTGCTTTTTATTTATTATTTTAAATAGATAGTTAGTTTATAGATGAATT
Organism: Chitinophagales bacterium; assembly: GCA_020636535.1. NCBI lineage: Bacteria > Pseudomonadati > Bacteroidota > Chitinophagia > Chitinophagales > Chitinophagales bacterium. Next base: position 589,519 of record JACJXT010000011.1, on the reverse strand, counting down.
AATATAAATTAAAATAACATATTAACTATTAAAATGTTTTTGTTTTAGCCAAATGCTTAGTAGCTTTTTCTGTAAGTCGTTTAAATTATTTTTTATTGCTATTTGATAGCTTATTTTTTTGCTTGCACTAATAGTTGTATCATAAGTTTTTAGCAAGCCATCTCTATTTACTAAAATATTTATTTTTTGATTAATATACTTTGATTGTATAATATCAGATAAATTATTATTAAGAGCAACTCCATCTATTGCAATTATTTCGTCGTTTACATTTAAAAAGCCATTGCTTTGATTGTAAATACTATTTTTTTGAGTGATAGTAGTTTTATTAAACTCGTTCTTTATGCTAATGCCAAGTGTAGGTTTACTATCGGTAATGGTATTGAGTGTTAAACCAATTTGCTCAAAATATTTTTCAAAATCGTTAAAGCCAGTTTGATGAATATATTTTTGTATGTAGGTAGCAAAATCAATTCCGGCAATATTTGAAAGTGTGTTGGTAATATCTGCTTCAGTAATGCCTTTGTTTTTATCTTTTAGATAATCGTTATACAAGCTTCGTAAAACAAAATCGAAATTGCGTTCGCCACCAGTTGCAATCATTGTAATAAAATCAAACAACATTACTACAACAGCTCCTTTTGTATAGTAACTAATTTGTGTGTTGTTGGTATTTTCATTTTTTCTATAGTATTTAATCCAAGTATCAAAACTTGCTTCTGCTAATGTTTGAATATTATTGCCTGGCGTATTAATAACTACATTTAAGTTATTGGCTACAATTTTTAAATATTCTTCTTGTGTATGAATACCTGCTCTGTAGCAAATTAAATCGTCGTAATAACTGGTAACGCCTTCAAAAAACCAAAGCAAATCGGTATACATTTCATTGGTATAATCGTAAGGAATAAAGCTACTTGGTTTGATGCGTTTTACATTCCATAAATGAAAGTACTCATGTGCTAGTAAACTCATGGTTTGTCCGTATTTATCTTTACTGTAATTGTTTCTCGGCACATTATTTACCGAACAGTATTTGTGTTCTAGTCCTCCATAATTTGTAGCAGAATGATGTATAATAAACAAGTAATTATCGCAAGGATTGGAAGTAAAAATTTCGTTTTCTACCGCAATAATTTTTTCTAAGTCTTTGATGAATGTTTCTTTTTGCATATTGCTTTCACCAAAAACACTCACTTGGTGTGGTACATCATCAACTGTAAAGTATAAGTTTTCTTGATTGCCAATTTCGATTGGACTATCTACTAATTCATCATAATTATCTGCTTTTCGGTGCCATTCATTTCCTGCTACTTTTTTAAGCGAAGTTGCAATTTTAGTATAATTTTTAGGTACTTCAATAATAATTTCAATAGGTAGATTTTCATTGCCTTTTACATAAAAGAATGTAGCAGCACCTGTTAGAAAGATCAATTCATCGTTAATAAAATTATTACGAACGCCCCATTCAAAACAATAAACAGCATAAGCAATAGTAATTTCATTTTTATTATTGATAGGTATAATCCACGAATTTTTATTTTGTTTTTGTAGAACTGTTTTATTATCGTCTTCTAATAAAACAACTTGGTCAATATTTTTAGCATACTCTCTAATTAAATAAGATCCTGGTGTCCATGTTGGCAAACAAAGAAGTAGTTTATCATTAGAAATATTGATATCTGAAATAGATAAAACAATATCTACATAGTTGTTGGTATAGTTATTAAATGATATAGTATAGTTTAATTTCATTTTTGGCATTGGGTTGCTAATGTAATTAAAAATACAGACAATTAAAGCCAAAATATTTTTTATAAGAAATGATAAAATTTAAAAAATAAAAGATATATTTGCAGCATAATCCTTTTTATAGTATTTATTACTGCCCTAAAATATTCCTAGCATGCTAAACAAGAACTCCTATAAGCGTTTTATCCTTAGTCTAATCTATTTAACTTTTTCTTTTGCTATACCTGTAAAAACAAATGCTCAAATGGTTAATGGATATACTAATGCCTTTACCTTAAGTTCAAATACTAGTACTGTAAGTGTAAATACTACTACGGCAAAACACTTGAGTATTAAAAATGACTCTACAGATATTTATCCGAACACCCAGATTAAGATAATTTTTCCAAAATTATATTCTGACTTTGCTTATGATGGCATGAATTTGTTTCCGTTTATTTTTATACCAGCCAATATTAGAGCAGGTTATTTAAAAGCAACTATTAATAATAAAGCACAACAAATAACATCTGTTAATTTATTACGAGCAGAATTTACCAATCAAAATTTGCAAAGCTATAACATAGAACATGATGATAAAGGTTCGATTGTAACCATTAAATTACTAGATACTTTAAAAACTGGAACTTCATTAGAAATAATTTATGGTGCTAATGGCAACGGCACTTTTACAGGAAATAGAGGTTATGCTTATGAAGATCAATATAGAGTTTTATGTAATTTTAATACTAATAATTACTTACTTAATACTACTGCTCAATCGTTTAAAGTATTGCCAGACTCTAATAATTTAATTTTAAATGTGGTACTACCAAGTATAGCTAAAAAAAATGAGCCAGCTATACTAAAATTAATGATAACAGATCGGTTTACTAACATTGTAAATGTAAATAATAAGACTATTGGTATAAATGTTCCTAATAATGTAAATTGTACTAACACCATTCAAATTAATAATTCTAATCACATTGATGTACCTATAACATTTTTAGAAAATGGCATCTATCAAGTAGAATGTATTTTAAATGGCAAAATATATAAATCAAATTTTACTTTGGTAGATGATAAATTGAGCAATATTTATTGGGGCGATTTTCACTCACACACAAAATACAGTAGAGATGGTCTTGGTGATAACTCTTTAAGTTATGCTAGAAATTCTGATGGATTAGACTTTAGTGCTGTAACAGATCATAGCGATGGCAATCATCCTGATACATTTGGTGTCAATTATTTTGAATGGTCGTATCAATTAAATCAAGCAGTACAATTTCATCAACCTAATAGATTTATACCATTTGTTGGTTTTGAAAATAGTTTAGCATTTCCATCTAATCATCATAATGCTATTTTTAATTTTAATGATAATAATCTTTTTTCTATTCCAAGATGGGGACGAAGTAACTGTCCTACCATTCAATCTATGTATCAGCAAGCAGACTTGTTACCAAACGATATTCAAACATTAATTATTCCACATCATACTGGCAAATGTTTTAGCTGTGTAGCTAATAGCTGTACGGTACCAATGGGATTTAGTGGTACATATGGAAATGCTAAGTACAGAAGATTAGCAGAAGTCTATTCTGTTCATGGTTTAAGCGAATATTACGATGACAATCATCCTTTATCATACACTAATAATTCTGGAAATATTAATTTTTGTGGTATTAAAGGTTCTTTTATTCAAGATGGATGGACAAAAGGTGAACGACTTGGACTAATTGCAAGTGGAGATAATCATGTAGGACAAACTACTTTTAGAACACAAGGTGGTGGTGCAGCCGTAATTGCAGATACATTAACTAGAGATGCTTTGTTTCAAGCACTTTATAATAGACATACTTATGCTACCACTGGCGAACGAATAATTTTAAATTTCATTATAAATGATAGTTTAATGGGTAGCGAAATGATATTGAATACTGATACTTTACCTAAGTTAGATATACTATGTATTGGAAGCGATGAATTAGACTATCTTGATGTTGTGAAATGGAATTTTACTAGTGGAATATATAGTAATGACATTCCTCAGTTTGAAGTTATTAAAAGGATTTATCCAAAGCAAATACCAAATGTTATTCAATACACGATGATTGATGCAGCATTTACAGAGAACTGTATGTACTACATCAGAGCTAAACAAAAAAATAAAGTCAACAATACAGAAGTTTGGGCGTGGAGTAGTCCTATTTGGATTGATAAAAACTTTACTACGACACATACAACACTAGATTCTATTTTTAATTTTAATGCTATCACTATTCAAAACGGAAATTTAGTGAGTTGGTCTGTTCTTAACGAAGCAGGAATTGATTATTATATAGTAGAAAAATCGACAGATAGTATAAATTTTATTTCACTAGATACTATTGTTACTACTCGCACTGTATTTTTAGATACCACTTATCATTATATAGACAATGCTACAACCAATTGTACTTATTATAGATTAAAAATAGTAAATTATAATAACCAAATTTCTTATACTAATATTATAAAATTATGTGATGATACAGAAGACAGTATTTTTCAGTTTAGTGTGAATGAGCTTTCCGACAGAATTAATTTACAGTGGAATGCTAAACAAGAAACTGCAACCAGCTATAATATATATAGAAGCAAAATACATGAAAACTTAGTACTGTTAGATGATGTTTCAAGAGTTGGAATGACTTATCAAAATTATAATTACGATGATTTTTTACCAATTAAAGATTCTTCTATTTATCAAGTTGTAATGTCATTACCAAATGGTTCATTCAAAATATCCAACACAGATACTTTGTATTTTATAATGGATAGCGTAGTTGATTTTCATGCTATGTTAAGTAACGATTCGGTTTATTTAGTTTGGAAAAATATTCACGAACACGAAACCAGTAGTTTTGAATTAGAGAAGAAAACACATAGCAACGACTTATTTGAGCTGATGTTAGAATTTGTGCCACAGTTTGGTTTGTTTGACACTTTAAATTATGTTATAGTAGATGATATGCCAAATTTTGGTTGGAATTACTACCAGCTAACACAAAATAAATTCAACGAAAAATATAGAGTTGTTGGAATGGATTCTGTTTTTATAACCAATACTGCTACTATCAAAAATATTAGTAAAAATATTACTTTTAGAGCAATAGAAAATTTGGTAGCAGAAGGCAGAAATCAGTTGTTTATTGAAACGAATACTACTAAAAATTTAAACGGACAAATTAGAATTATTGATATTAGTGGTCGTACACAATACGAACAAGCTATTACTATTAAGAGTCAAGATAAATATATTTCATTACCAATTGCAAATTTAGGAACAGGCGTGTACTATGTTATTTATTCTGATGATGATGTATTGCTTAAAACTAGTTTTCTAGTAATGCTAGGACATTAGTTTGCACTGATTAACGATTTAATTTCTGCTACCATGGTTTCATTGTACCAATCGATGCCTTCTACTTTTGCTTCTACTAATTGTCCGTTTTTATCTAACAAATAAGTGGTAGGAAAACGATGAATGCCAATACTTTTTAATGCTTTTTCGCTTTTGTAAAAATCTAATGTACTATTGTGTTTGGCTTTGAATGCATTAATTTTTTCCCAAGATTCATCTGTTATCATTAAAATTTGAAGTTCCTCTTTGCTAAATGTTTGTTGTAATTGCATCAACTCAGGTTGTTCTCTAATGCAATCGCCACACCATGTTTGAAAATAACTGACTATCATTACTTTGCCTCTATAATTTTCTAAGTTGATAAACATACCATCTTGCTTCTCTAATTTTGTTTTGTCTATTGGAATTGGTGGTGCTTTTTTAGTTGAAAATTTATAATATATAAATCCAAGTAAAATTAAAATGAGTGTTATAGTGATTATCTTATTCATATTATTATTTGATTTCCTTAACATAAGATTTCGGTCGGTGAAGACACCAACCGATAAATAAATATTTTTACTACCTACTTTTATCTTGGTACAAAAGTAGCAAAAACTATAAATAGTTTTTATTTTCCACTTTGCCTTGATACAAAGTGGAGCAAAAATCAAGAAGTCTTTTAAGGCAATTTTGCTTTGTTGCACGCTGCAAATCGTTGACAAATTTGTTTCTTCATGCTTATTGCTCATACTTCGCAATGCACTTCCGAAACATTTGCAACTATTGCTAAAAAAGACTTCCAAGCAAACGAAACGCTACAATTAAAATATTTTTTTATTTATGTTAATTAAATATATGATTAATTAATTGTTGTGCATTATCTAAATTATGATATTGTAGTAATGCTTGTTGTCTATCTAACAAATTTTGTTGCGTAAAGTTTTGTTGTAGCAATGCTTCAATTGTTGTAGTATCACATTCATCTATGCGTAGCACTTGATTTTCTAGATTGCTGCCAACACAACCACCTTCGTTCGACAAACAAAATCTGCCATTAAATAAAGTGTTGACCAATTTAAGTTTAACACCAGTTGGCGAACCAGCAACAGCTAAACAACATTGTGCATTTTGTATAAGTGTTTGCAATTCATCATCTGTTGGATTTGGAATTAATTGGATATTGGATTTATTTTTGACAAAATTTATTAAGGATTGGTCTGGATTTTTACCTGCAATTTTAATTGGAAAATCGATGTCTTTTAATTCATTTTCTAGTAGTGAAATGATAGATGCATAATTATCTATGACCGACAAATTGCCATGATATAAGATGTAATTGCCTTTTCCTGTTTTACAATTTATAGTTTCGTTTGGATGAAAAACTGGAATAAAATGGATATTTTTTTCTGGAAATTTGTTTTTGTAATAGTCGTAATCTGTAGTAGATAAGCAAGATAAAATATCAGCATGTTCAAAAACAGCATCGTAGTTTCTTAATTTTTTATATTCTGAATAAAAGTATAATAATGATTTTATACTAAATTCTGAATGAAACAATGTATTGTAATAAATCCATTCGATATTGTGTAGTCGAATTATTTTTTTTCTATTTTTTAATTTTTCGTGATTGATAAAATAAGTAGTGTGTGTAGCATCAAATAAAATTGGATAATCATCTTGTAGTAAATTTTGTAGCAATGCTTCATTGGCTCTTGATTTCACTACAAAAGGAATTTTAGATAATAAGTTAGTAAAACTAGTATCTCTTTTATAATAATAAATTTTATTACAATATTGATTTAATTCATTTTGTTCTATTCTATCGTTATAAGTAAAGCAATGCAAAATTATATTTACACCTAATTGATGTAATCCTTTGATTTTATAAAATTCTTCCATAGCACCACCATAGTTTGCTGGAAAAGGAACATCAAAACAAATAATATGTATATTTTTAGTCATTGTAATATTTATATTTCTTTAATAATTTTACAAGGATTACCATAAGCCAACACATTATCTGGTATATTTTTAGTTACTACGCTTCCTGCTCCAATAGTAACATTATTGCCAATGGTAACGCCAGGAAAAATTATAGTATTGCCACCAATCCAAACATTATCGCCAATAGCAACTGGTAATGCATAAGTAATGTACCTATCATTAATTATTCTTTCTGTAGCTTTTAATGGATGCGTTGCTGTATAAATTTGTACGCTTGGAGCAATAAGTGCATTTTTTCCTATGGTAATTAAATTGCTATCTAGAAAAACGCAATTGGCATTGATAAATGAGTTGTTGCCAATAGCAATATTATAACCATAATCGCAATAGAAAGGAGCTTCTATCCAAACACCATTTCCTTTGAATTGCAGTAATTGCTTTAAACAATTTTCTTTAAGTGTGGCATCATCTGAAGCAGCGTGATTAAATTGTTGTAGCCACTTTTTAGCATGATGATAGTCTGCAATTAGTTCATTATCTCTGGTATTATAATGGTTTCCGTTTAACATTTTTTGCTTTTCCGTCATATACTTAATTAAAATAAATTATTATAAATATTAATTAACTGAATTGATTCTTTATTCCAATTTAATGCTTGTGCTGCTTCAATACAATTAAGTTTTAGTTGTATGTATTTGTCTTCATCTTGTATTAATTTATTCAAGGCATCAACAATAGTATGAATTTCTAAATTATCAACCATTACTGCTATATTGTATTGTTCGTTGTAGTGAATATACTCAGGAAATGCAATGGCAATTTGTGGAACTTGTGCTTGTATATAATCAAAAAATTTATTAGATAAAGAATAATAATAACTTAATCCTCTGTTTTCTAATAAATTAATTCCTACAAAAGCATTTTGAGTATACGCAATAATTTCTTTTGGTGTTTTTCTTCCTAATAAAAAAACTTTGTCTTGTAGTTGATATTTTTGAATGATTGCTTCTAATTTTGGTCGCATAATTCCATCACCAATAATATATAAAGGAATATTATTGATATACATCATTGCTAATAACATTTCTTCTAAACCTCTTCCAATATTCAAATTTCCTTGATATAATAAATATTTATTTTTTTCATTTATAGATGTTTTGTTTTTGTTTTCAAAAGGTACATTTCTAATGACTTCAAATTTTTTGTTGTACTTTTTGGTAAAGATATTGGCTAAGCTATCGCATACAGTATAAGCTGCATCTACTTTTGGTATGGCAAACTGTTCTAGTTTTTGCCATACGCTTTTTACAAATGGTTTGTTTACAATCTCTGTAGATTCTGAAAAATATTCATGTGCATCAAAAACATTTTTTTTATTTCTAATTTTTCCTGCCAATAAAACTGCTAGTAAAGTATCAGCATCACAAGCACAAAAAATGTCTGCTTTAATAAATAATAATTTAAAAAATAATGCGATGTTTAGTACTGCATAAAATAAAAATCCGTTGTTGAACCACAATTTTATTCTTTTGGTTTCGTAGTTTCTTTTGTCTATAGGCATTGAGTTTGGTAGTAATCGTCCAATAAGTGTTACTTTATATTGACTACTTAATGTTGAACAAATTTTATGCATTCGTTGGTCGAAACTAATATCGTTGCTTACTGTAAAAATGATATGTTTATTTTCGTTTGATTTCATTTTTTTCGTTCATTATTAAAATCTGTTCGTCTAATAATTCTCTAATTACCAATTCGTAGTCGTGCTTCTCAAAATGTTTTTTTGGTATAATATCATTAATGTTTATCCAAACATCTGTAGAAATACTTAATATATTTTTCTTGATTTCTTTTAGCTTTTCAGTTTTCTGTGCATTGTATTTTTTTTCAAGGCACACATCACATTGTCCACAATCATTAATTTCATCACCAAAATAAGTACATATTATTTTTTGTCTACAAATAGCTGTGTTTTCAGTATAATTTATAATTGCATTTAATTGTTCAGTAGCAATATCTTTTCTTTTTTGTAGATATGCTGTATCAAACAACAAACTCTGTTCTGGCAATCGTTCTTCTAAGAAAGTAATTTGTGGTTTATCGGTTTGTGGCAAATAGTGGATAATATTTTGTTTGTTCAAATAATTAAGTTGTTGAACGATAGAAGATTCATCTGTTTTTAAAAATACAGCTAAATCTTTTTCTTTGATATTGGTATAAAATTCTAAAATTCCACCATAAGCTCGTAGCAATGCTTTAATAATTTCATTGTACTTTGGATTTTTAATTTGGTAATTGTACAACGACATTTTATCTACAGTAAACTTTAGTCGTGCTGGAATCATTACACTTTCGTTTAGTTGCATATAATTGGCTTGCTCTAAAATTTTTAAGCTATTATACACTACGGCAACTTGCTTGTTAAATAACTTTGAAAAATAATATATATCAAATTCTTTAGTGTTGAACTTTCCATTTCCTAATGCAATATTGTAGTGATTAAATACTGCGTTGTAAATCTGTTTCACTTCTTCAATTGGTGGAAATTTCTGTGCTATATTTTTAGTTAAATTTTCTTTATCATCATCTGTATATAATAAAATAGCATACGATTTTTTGCCATCTCTTCCTGCTCTTCCTGCTTCTTGATAATACGCTTCTAAATTTTCTGGAATATCAATGTGTATTACAAAACGCACATCTGGTTTGTCAATTCCCATTCCAAATGCATTGGTACAAACAATTACCTTAGTTTTATTAGCAATCCAGTTGTTTTGTTTTAAATCTCTTGTCGGTGTATCTAATCCAGCATGATAAAAATCGGCACTAATTTTATTTTTTTTTAGATAATCGGCTATGACCTGAGTTTGTTTTCTATTGCGAACATAAATAATGCCACTTCCTTTAAGTTGTTCTATAATTTCTAAAAGCTTAGGTAGCTTTGCCGTTTCATGTCGTACTACAAAACTAATGTTCTCTCTTAAAAAAGATTTCTTAAAAACTTGATTGTGATTAAAATGTAGTTTTTCTTGTATATCTTTTTGAACTATTGGTGTAGCACTTGCAGTAAGTGCTAATACTGGTACGCTATTATGATATTCACGAATATTGGCAATTTCTAAATACGGTGGTCTAAAATCGTAACCCCATTGCGAAATACAATGTGCTTCATCAACAGCAATTAAATTAACAGGCATGTCTTTAAATCGTTCTAAAAAAATATCTGTTTTTAAACGCTCTGGGGAAACATACAAAAATTTATAATAACTAAATACTGCATTATTTAATATAATATCAATTTCTTGATAAGACAATCCACTGTAAATAGCGGCTGCTTTAATTTCTCTTTGTTTAAGTTGATGTACTTGGTCTTTCATCAAAGCAATTAAAGGCGAAATAACTATACAAATGCCATCTTTCATCATTGCTGGCACTTGAAAACAAATTGACTTTCCTCCACCAGTTGGTAATAATGCTAAGGTATCGTTTCCATCTAACACACTCTGGATAATGTCTGCTTGTAATGGTCTGAATGCATCATATTTCCAATATTGTTTTAATATGTCTTGTGGTGTTTGCAAACTACGCACGATTTTATGTAAATTGCCTAATATTTTTACTAAGATATGAAAAGACAAGCTATTGCTCCTAGTGAATTAATTTTAAATGAAGATGGAAGTGTTTATCACTTGAATTTATTACCTGAAGATATTGCGACTAACATTATTTTTGTAGGCGATCCAGAACGAGTGCCTAAAGTGTCGCAGTATTTTGATAGTATTAGATTGAAGAAAACGAAGCGAGAATTTGTTATTCATACTGGAAGATTAGGCAATACGGAATTGACTGTAATGTCGACTGGAATGGGAACAGATAATATTGATATTGTGATGAATGAGTTAGATGCTTTGGTAAATATTGATTTATCTACGAAAATGATAAAAGATGAATTAACCAAATTAAATATAATTAGAATTGGCACTAGTGGTGCTTTGCAAGCAGAAATTCCTGTTGACAGTTTTTTAGTAAGTGAGTATGCTGTTGGTTTAGAAGGTTTAATGAGTTTTTATCATTATGAAGAAAACAATGAAGAAAATAGTATTAGTAATTGTATAATAAAATGTTTAAGTGATTTGAAAATTCCTATTACCACTACTACTTGTTCTAGTGAATTATTAAATAGCTTGGCTAAAGATATTTACAAAGGCATTACTTTAACTAATGCAGGATTTTATGGTCCACAAGGTAGAGTTTTGCGTTTGCCTACCAAGCAACAAAACTTTTTAGATGAGTTAGCTCAACGCTCTGTTTTGAATGATCGCATGATTACCAATTTAGAAATGGAAACGAGTGGTATTTATGGTATGGGAAAATTATTAGGTCATCATTGTATTTCGTTTAATGCTATTTTGGCCAATAGAGCATTGGGTGAGTTTAGTAAAGATACTAAAGCTCCTGTAGATAAATTGATTAAAACTATTTTAGAACGGTTATCTTGATTAAAAAGTAAGGTAAGAATATTTATATTGTTTCGTGTGACACAAAACAAAGCATAGATTTATAACACAGACTTCATTCCGAACTTGTTTCGGAATCTACTTTTATAACGGATTCTGAATTAAACCTGCCTACTGCAAACAGATTCAGCATGAGAACTACATAATTTTGGTATAATGAGAATCTTCGCTTCATAAACTACACTCAGATTGACGACGAATACCAGAAACAAAAAATGCCTCACAAAATTGTAAGGCATTAAATATAATTTTAAAGTAGTAATGCTTATTTTTTTACTACGATTTTTTCTTTGATTCTTGCTGCTTTTCCTTTTAATTCTCTGATGTAGAAAATTTTAGCTCTTCTTACTTTACCTACTTTATTCACTTCAATTTTTTCGATGTTTGGTGAATTGATTGGAAAAATTCTTTCTACACCTACACCATTAGAAATTTTTCTTACCGTAAATGTTTTAGTCATTCCACTTCCGTTGATTTGTAAAACATTACCTTTAAAGATTTGGATTCTTTCTTTGTTTCCTTCTTTAATTTTATAGTGTACATCTATATTATCACCTGCTTTAAACTCAGGATGCTGGTTTGCAGTAATCAATGTTTGTTCTAATTCTTTTATCTTATCCATGATACTTCGATTTAAAGAGAGTGCAAAGATACAATATTATTTTTAAATGTCAATATTAATTAATTTATATCAAGCTTTTTGTACAACTCTGGTCTGCGTTCTTTGGTTCTTTGTAGTGATTGCTGATATCGCCAATCATCTATAAGTTTATCGTTGCCACTTAATAAAACTTCTGGTACTTTCCAACCATTATATGCTGATGGTCGTGTATACACTGGTGGTGCTAATAAATTATCTTGAAATGAGTCTGACAAAGCAGATGTTTCGTTGTTTAAAACACCAGGAATTAATCTTCCAACTGCATCTGCAACAATAGCAGCAGCAATTTCGCCACCAGATAAAACAAAATCACCTATAGAAATTTCTTTGGTAATAATGTGTTCTCTAACTCTTTCATCGATGCCTTTATAATGTCCACACAATAAAATTAGGTTTTTATATAAAGACAATTGGTTTGCCATTGCTTGATGGAACAATTCACCATCTGGCGTTAGAAAAATAATTTCGTCGTACGCATTTTTTTCTTTTAGTTGATTGATACAATTGATGATTGGTTCTATCATTAATACCATTCCTGCACCACCACCATATTGGTAGTCGTCTATTTGTTGATGCTTGTATTGTGTATAATCTCGTAAATCGTGTAAATGAATAGACAATAAATTATTGTTTGCTGCTCTCTTTAAAATAGAGTGTTCAAAAAAACTATTTAATAAGTTAGGAACTGCTGCTATAATATCTATTCTCATAATTGTAAGTCTATAATGCCTTCTGGCAAAGTTACTACAATTGTTTTTGTTTTATGATTAATGGATTGAACAAAGTCTGGATGCAATGGAAGTAGTATTTCATTGTTGTTGTGTGTACTTTTTATCATTAGCTGACTTGGATATTCTATGATATCTTGAATAATGATATTTGTTTTAGAAGTTTTGTCTTTTAGTGTATATCCAACTAATGCTAATAATTCTTTTGTTGGATTTTTTTCTTGGATGTTTTTTGCATCTACTTTAATTGTTTTGTTCGACAATCGTTGAGCTGCATCTTTCGTTGTAATGTCATCTAATAAAACAATAGCATGATCATCTGCTACAATTTCTTTTTCTACAATTTGATAAGGTACTTCATCAATAAATAAGAAGTTGACTTTTTTTTCAAAATCGTTGATGTAATGTGATGCTATAAAAATTTTTATAGCACCTTGTACGCCATGTACTTTTAGTGTTTTACCTATTTCGATTAATGTTAGCATATAAAAAAATAATCTCGACACAAATATATGTCGAGATTATCAGTTAAATCAAAAAATAAACTGTTTATTCTTAACAATCAACTCGTCATTCTTCAAAAAATCGTAGTCTGTATGAAGAAAGATTCCGTATATTTTTCAAACTTCAAAATTACGGAATGACGAAGTGTTAATTTATTCTTCTGTTTTTTCTTCAGCTGGTGTTTCTTCTACTACTTCAGTAGTTTCCACCACTTCTTCTGTTTCAGCTGGTGTTTCTTCTGTAGTTTCTTCTACTACTTCTTCTTCAACAGCTACAACTTTTGCTGGTGCTTCTACAGATTTTCTAATTTGCTCTAATTTAGCAGCATCTGCCTTGCTTTTGTGAGCATCAATTTTGTCTGATTTAGCATTTAACCACTCTTCAAACTTAGCTTCTACATCATCAGCATTTACTACTCCTAATTTTACACCTCTTAATAAGTGTTTTTTGTAAACTGCTCCTTTGTACTTTAAAATTGCATTTACTGTATCAGTTGGTTCTGCTCCAGTTTGTAACCAGTGTACTGCTCTGTCTAAATTTAATTCGATACTTGCAGGAATTGTTGTTGGATTGTAAGTTCCTAATTGTTCGATGAACTTACCATCTCTTCTTGCTCTACTATCTGCCACTACAATTTTGTAGAATGGTTTTCTTTTAGAGCCATGTCTTTGTAATCTAATTTTCGTTGCCATATAAAAATATGTTTGTTGTTTTTAATGCTCGTTTTGTATAAAAATAACGGTACGAGTTTTAAACCGAAGTGCAAAAATAGTGATTTATTTTTATTTGTGTCTGAAAATGTGCTTAGTAATGAAAAATTAATTTTTTGGTACTAGCTTCAAACTAATAGAATTGATACAATATCGTAAACCTGTTTTGTCTTTTGGTCCGTCTTCAAAAACATGACCTAAATGCGAACCACAATTGGCACACAATACTTCTGTTCGTATCATACCATGACTATTGTCTTTCTTAGTAATGACAGCTTTAGAATTAGCTGGATCATAAAACGCTGGCCAACCACAACCAGAATGATATTTGGTATCTGAAGTAAATAACAAAGCTCCACAAGCATTACAATGATATTCGCCTACAGTTTCTGTATCGGTGTATTCACCAGTAAAAGGTCGTTCGGTACCAGCTTCTCTTAATACACGATACGCTTCATCGGATAAGAGTGCTTTCCATTCTTCGTCTGTTTTTTGTACATTATAGTCCATAGTCGCAATATTTTTTTGGTGTTGACAAGCATTAAACAGTATCAAAATTAAAAAAATTAGATAGAACTTTTTACCTTGCATGGGTTTTAAAATTGTTCATTAATACAAACAAGTAAAGTGTTAAAAAGTTTAGCTAAACAATTGGTTTTATTCGCTCTTATAATTATAGGCAACACTATTCATGCTCAAAATGAAAAATATTTAGATGTGCCTAAGTTGAGTAGTGATGCTACAGTAAGCTTACTGACCGTTGGCTCTGGGACAGAAATTTATCAGTTGTTTGGACATACTGGAATAAGAATTACTGATCCGAAATTTGGTTGGGATTTGGTTTATAACTATGGTACTTTTAATTTTGGCGAACCTAATTTTGTACAAAAATTTATTCAAGGGAAACTACTCTATTATTTATCGATAGATACTTACGCTGAGTTTGAAACCATGTACAAAGAAGAAAATAGGTCGATAACTGAACAAAATATAGTTTTAGATAGTGTTCAAAAACAAAGATTATTTGAAGCATTAACTATTAATGCTAGAGATGAGAACAAATATTATAGATATGATTTTTTAGCTGATAATTGTTCTACACGACCTAGAGATGTTTTATTGGCAGTAATTGGTGGACAAAATAAATCGAAATTTAAGTTTGGCAAAGATGCAGACGATAATAGTTCGTATAGACAGTTAATAGATAGACACAATTTTAATGAATGGTTGGATTTTGGAATGGATTTGTTAATTGGTTTGCCTACAGATAAAAAAGCTGGTTTTGGTAGAACTTTTTTACCAGAAGAATTGATGCAACTGTTTGATAATACAACTTATGATGGAAAAAAAATAGTAAGTAGTAATTCGTTGATTTTAGATAAAATTCCAGAACACATTCGCAAACCTTTTATTTCTCCAGCATTAGTTTTTTGGTTGTTGTTTTTGATTTTATTTATTATGCAAATTAAAAGAAAGACGGTAAAACGATGGAAAGTTTTTCCTGCCATCTATTTAAGTATACTAGGAATTTTAGGTTGGTTTTTATTATTTATGTGGTTTGGCACTGACCACACTTCTACCAAATGGAATTTGAATTTATTATGGGCAATGCCTTTAAATTTTCCATTGGCATTTTTTATGTTGCGAGAAAAATCGCCGAATTGGATATTGATTTACTTTAAAATTTATAGAATTATCTTAGCAGTATTAATTATACTTTGGTGGTTAAATCCGCAAGAATATCATAAAGCAGTATTTCCAATAATACTCATTGCTATTATATTGGTTTCTCGATTTTTACCAATACCAACTTCTGCAGACTTATCGTCTATGAATAGAGTAAAAGGGAATTAAACTCTCCAACACAATTACATATTTCTTATTAACTTTGATAAAAAAAGAGGTATGCAGATTTTTTCTATTGATACAGGTTATTTTAAACTAGATGGTGGTGCCATGTTTGGCGTTGTTCCAAAAACAATGTGGCAAAAACTAAATCCACCAGATGAAAATAACTTGTGTACTTGGGCAATGCGCTGTTTACTCATTCAAGACAAAGACAAATTAATACTAATCGACTCAGGTATTGGCAACAATATTACACCACAATATCAACAACGATATTTTACTTTTGGAGAAGATACACTAGAAAAATCTTTAGCTAAACATGGTTTTTCTACTGAAGATATTACTGATGTCATTTATACACATCTACATTTCGACCATTGTAGTGGTGCTTTAAACAGAAGTGATGATGGCACACTATCTCTAAAATTTCCTAATGCCACTTATTGGACAAATAACGAACATTGGAATTGGGCAATGGAACCAAATCCGAGAGAACAAGCTTCTTTTTTAAAAGAGAATCTTAACTTTTTACTAAATAGCAATCAACTAAAATTTGTCGATAACGAAGAATGGTCATTTACAAATATTGAGTACGAGCTAATGTATGGTCACACACATGCTATGATGATTTTTCATATTTATAAAGACGACCAAACTATTTCTTATTGTGCCGATTTAATTCCTTCGCATCATCATATAAAGCTACCATATATAATGGCATACGATGTGCAACCACTAGAAACATTAAAAGAAAAACATATCTTTTTAGAAAAAGCACTAGAAAATAATCATATATTAGTATTTGAACACGATAAAGACATAGAAGCATGTACATTAAAAAGAACTGAAAAAGGCATAGTATTTGATAAATTAATTAGTATTAATGAAATATAAACCCTTACTTTTTTTATTGCTGATAGTAGTTGCATTTACTACTAAAGCACAGTCTGTTGCTAAAGGCGAAAGCTTAATGAACGACTATAAATATGCTGAAGCAATTGTAGAACTCAAGCCAATTGCAGATAAAGGCAATAGCTCTGCTATAAGAAAAATTGCAGAATGCTATATGAAAGTGAATGACTATGTAAATGCTGAAAAATATTATAGCATAGTAGTAGCAGACAAAAATGTACTAAGTAAACATTTACTAAGCTATGCAGAAATGTTGATGTACAATGAAAAATATACTGAAGCAACGAAGCAACTCAACCTATTTTTAGAAAGAGAAAAAACCAATGTTAAAGCCATAGAAAAAGCTAAAAAAATGTTGCTTTCTTGTGATAAATCTTTAACTCACAAAGACACTACCAACAGAAAATTTGAATTTTACAATCTTAAAGCACTTAATTCTGTAGCTTCTGATTTTAGTGCAATTAGCTATCAAGATAGTGCTATATTATTTACATCATCAAGAGCTGGAAAAATTAATGCTTGGGACGGTAACAGCTTTGCACAAGTATATATTGCTGAAAAAATAAATGACACTGCTTATAATATCGAACCATTAAATGGTGTTATCAATACAAAAAATTACAATAGTGGACCAGCTTGTATCGATACAACACAAACAAAAATATATTATACCAAAAATAATTTTCAATATGGCGATGCGATTACCAACAAAAAAGGTGATGTAACACTAAAGATTTTTGAAGCCAATTTAAAAGGCAACAACACTAAAGATTTTAAAGAGCTAGAATTTAACGATAAAGAATATTCTTGTGCTTATCCTACAATAAGTAAAGATGCGTTGTTGATGTTTTTTACTTCTGACAGAGCTGGTGGTTTTGGTGGGAAAGATATTTATTATAGTATAAAAAAAGGTGGTGTTTGGTCGAAACCAAAAAATGCTGGACCAATTATTAATACAGAAGGTGATGAACGCTATCCATTTTTAATGGAAGATGGTAGTTTGTATTTTTCTAGTAATGGACATGCAGGTTTTGGTGGAATGGATATTTTTGTTGCGAAAAGAAATTTATTAAATGAGTATGCTGTGGTAGAGCATCTTGGTGAACCATTTAATAGCAATGCAGATGATTTTGGTTTTTACTTAGACAATAATTATAAAAAAGGATTTATCTCTTCTAACAGAAACGGTGGTTTAGGTTTAGATGACATTTATGCTTTTGAATATTTTGATATTCCGACTACAATAAACATAAAATTTGAAAATATATTTTTAGATAGTATTAAAATATCAATTGTAGATAGTGCTACACAAACAATCACTACAGATTCTATTAATGGAAATGCTTATCATATATTACTACAACCAAATAACTCCTATTTTATAAGTGTAGAAAAAGAGAATTTTATAAAGAACGACTTCACAATTATTACAACACAACAATTACAACCTATTAACAAAAACATTTATCTCACAAAAAAAGAAGAAGAGTAAAAATTTGTGTATTTTTAATACATGTTAAAACGCATTTTCTTATTAGTAGTTATATCTACTACACTTTTACTTAATAATTGTCAAAAAGAAAATTCGTGTAATTTATCTGCTGATGATGAACAAAAAGTTGCTATACTCAATTCATTGTATGAGCAATTGCAGACAGATACCACACAATTTTCTATAGCAGACAGAAACTTATACTTGCAAATCAGAGCAATAGCGAATGATGTTGATGCATTACAAGATAATATAACAAGCAATATGTCGCATAAAGAAAAATACAATACAATAAGAGCTAATATGCAAAAAAAGATAGCAGCAGTTGTAGCGTTATCAAATGCACATTTTAATAATAATGAAGCGTATTTAATTCTTTGTAAAAATGCATTTGCAGTAATGAGTTACGATGCATTAGAAAGACAATATCCAAAATTTTTATGGACAAAATTAGGAATCTTTGCTGCCAACGAAGTTAGAGCTGGTTTAGTTTTAGCATTATCTGTAAAAAGTGATATGTTGCGAAATCACATTGATATTCCAATTAACAATATTCCGGCAACAAATATTCTACAATTAGCTTCCGAAGCATTGATAAGTGGACAGTTAAATGTACTAACAGATATTGGTTCTTTAGTGATACTCAATGAATATGGCAACGAAGCATTAAGTAACGAAAGTTGGCTAACCATAGAAGCAAGAAAAGCATTTCAATTACAACACTTAGCAGAAGAAGCTTATAACAATTGTGAACAAGAAAAGTACTACGATTTACAAACTAAAGCAGCCATACAATTTGGTGCTCATGAACAAATTTATGTTTTACAACCAGTTTGGGACGATGACATCTTACAAAACTTAGCAGCTATAAACCAATTATTATTAGCTGTTAGTGATGGACAAATTGCTTTTTTTGGTGAAATATATTTAGGTGTCAATAAAACAAAAACTAAAAAAGGATATACTGTAAAGTTTCCATATCAAAGTTACGACTTAGTTAATCCAGTACATAGAGTAGAAGTAGCAAGAAACGGATTTAACACACTTAATCAATTACGAAAAAACAAAGATTGGTCTTATTGGCTAGATGAATCACAAATAAAAATTGGCTACTTTTTAGATGTTTATTACCCAACAGTTGAGTTGTTGTAAAATATCATTAAGTCGTTAGTTTTTTTATTGCTGTTATATTACAAACAAAAAAGCCATTGATAAAAATCAATGGCTCTGTATTTTTTATGGTGATACTAATTAATCTCTTCGTAAAAGTAATGATAAGTAGTACAACAAAGTTACTAATGAACTTAATGCCGCTACTACATAAGTCATGGCAGCCCATTTTAATGCATCTTTTGCTTTTTCGTGTTGCTGACTTGCCATAATTCCTGTTCCATCTAACCATTTTAATGCTCTGCTAGAAGCATCAAATTCTACAGGAAGTGTAATGAACGAAAACAATGTGGTCATTGCAAACATAGCAACACCTATTGCTAATACAACTGGACTTTTAGTTACTGCCAATACACCTAAACCTGCTAAGATGATCCATTGCATGTACCTTGAGCTTACGCTAACCATTGGCACTAATTTAGAACGCATGGTTAACCAGTTGTATGCTGTTGCATGTTGTACTGCGTGTCCACATTCGTGTGCTGCTACTGCTGCTGCTGCAACATTGGCTTCTGCATACACCCAATCGCTAAGATTTACGGTTTTATTTGCTGGATTATAATGGTCGGTTAATGCACCTGGCGTAGAAATTACTTGTACATCTGTAATTCCATTGTCGTATAACATTTTTTCTGCAATTTCTTTACCAGTTAATCCAATTGGTATTTGAGAATATTGCTTAAATTTTGATTTTAGACGATAGCTTACCAACCAACTAACGCCCATTAAAATTATAATTAATAAATATAGCATGTTTTTGTTTTTTTAGTATAACAATAATTTATCAAATATAGTTCCAAAAATTAAGAATCTCCTCTTAATTTTCTATATCTTTTTCTTGCTTCAATTACAAAAGTACTGTCGTTATGCTCTAAAATAAGCTTTTCATACAATGCCTTTGCTTTTTCTTTATCATTTAATATGTTTTCATACAGTTCTGCCAAATAAAAAATAGCATTATCTGACAATAAGTCAGCACCATAATCGTCTATAATAATTTGAAGATAGTTGGCTGCTTGTTCGTAATGTTGTTGTTTCTTTTCGATTTTGTATAGCAAATAATAAACATCATCTGACAAAGAAGAACCATTTAAGCTATTTAATATAAGATTTAAACTATCTTTAGCTTCGTCTAGTTTATTTTGGAAGTTAAGTAAATCTGCTTTTGCATAAGTAAGCATTCCAATTTCTGAATTATCGGTATTGATATTATCTAATATAAAAACGGATAAATCAATAGCATCGTTAGACATTAACTCGGAAGTATTGGCTTTAATAATTTTTAATTGCGACTGAGCAAACTCAAAATCGCCTTTAAAATAAGACAATCGTGCATTACGAAATTTAGCTTCTTCTCCAAGTGGCGAACCTTTAAAATCTTTTTCTACTTGTGTATAAATCAATCGTGCGTCCCATGGATTTTCGTTCATAATATAATAGTCGCCAAGATTAAGTTTTGCTTGTGCTTGTAAAGTTTTATCAATCGTAGCATTGTTTACTACACTTTCTAGCAAAGCAATGGCACTATCAGTTTCGTGAATATACAATGCTAATAGTTGCGACAACTCTATCATTGCGTTGGTTGTAGTGTAAGTATTGTTGAAGTTTTGAATGAAATTTTCGTAGGATTGTTTTAGCGATAACAACTCTGCTTTGGTATAATTGGTATTGTTTACAATTCTATCTCTTTGAACATTAATTAAATTGAGATTGGCTGTAACAAACCATGGATTGTTTTTTCCTTTGTTGATGATGTACTGATATCCTTTGATAGCAACATCGTAATCTTTCATTTGTGATGCAGTTGCACTAATAGCCAAAATACTTTTTCCATCTTCATTTCTAATATTGTCTAGCGATTTGGCTTGTAGCAAAGCACCATCAAAATCATGTTGCAATAAATAAAACCACACTAATAAATCTTGATATACAAGTAAGTCTTTATTTTGACCAACTCTTTGTATCAATGATTTTTCTACAAAAGCAATTCCTGCTTCATCATTCATGGCTTTAGACAAACCATCTTCAATAATATTCAATTGATTGGCTTGTAGTGGTGCTTCATCTAGATAAGCGTTCACCATTCCGTTTAAATCTTTTTTATAAAGCAACAAATCTGCCAACTCTAAATTAAAAGCATTGTTGTTTTTTAGTATATCTCTACCTTTCAAGTACACTTGTTGAGCCAAATCAAACTCTCCAACTGTAATTAGTTTTTGTGCAATTTGTTTAATTTCTGCAACATTATTGGGTAAGTCTTTTAATATTTTTTGATATTGTTTATTAGCATTTTTTTCATCGCCACTAAGTGTATAAATATTAGCTAAATCTATTAAATAGACTTTACTATTGCCTACGCTATATGCTTTTTCTGCTAGTGCTTTGGCTTTTTCGTAATTTTTTATTTTCAATAACACCTCCAAATACTCTTGGTAGTATTGTAAACCACCTTCTTTTTGTATTAAAACATCGTAGTATTCGGCTGCTTTTTCATATTCGCCATTTTCTAAAAATTGTTGTGCTAAGAAATGGTCATAATCTCCTTGCTGTTGTGCAAAAGTAATTAAGGAACAACTCATTATTAAAAACAATATCCATTTCATTGATAACAAAGTAACAAAAATAAAGCTAAAAAATTCGTTAAATATTGTTTTATGATGCTAGTATCAAGACTACTAGAAAGCAAACCATCAAACTCTTTTATCATTTAACCCAAATTACGCATTAGACTTTGTCATGAGAGAAAATTACACAAAATATTTACAAAGCACGGAATTTTTTTCACGGAAATGTAGTTTTAGCTACATTGAGTATAAAAAAATGAGTACTGAAGTAAATATAAAGTAGAATTTTTTCGGAATAAATTTCTAATGCGTAATTTGTGTTTAATTTCCTCTTACAAACGGATTGTTCTTTTTTTCGTGTCCAATAGTAGTTTCCATGCCATGTCCATTGTATACCACAACATCATTTGGTAAAACATATAACTGTGTTTTAATACTGTCAATGAGTGTATCATAATCGCCCATAGGCAAATCAGTTCTTCCAATACTACCATAAAATAAAACATCACCAACAATAATATATTTATCTACTTCATTATAAAAGCAAATACTACCTGGCGAATGTCCTGGTGCAAAAAGTACTTTAAAAGCAATATCACCTAAGTATAACACATCATCAGTAGTAATAAAGTAATTGGGTTTACATTCATTAGGCACTTTTAAACCATACATTTGCGCTGCCATTTTCGCTCCTTCTAACATTGGAATTTCATTTTGATGAATGCCTAAATCTAACTGATAAGTATCTGCAATTAATTTATTTCCATAAATATGGTCTAAATGACAATGAGTATTGATTAATTTTACTGGTTTTAACTGATGCTGTGCAACAAACTGTGTTAAAATTTGTTCTTCTTGAGTAGAGTAACAACCTGGATCAATTATCCAACAAGTGTTATCTTTGTTATTTGATATGATATACGAGTTTTCCTGAAAAGGACCAAATGTAAAAACATTAACAGTTGTATTAGTGTATTGCTTTGTAGTATTCATATCTTTTGTTTAATTTGCTTACGAATTGTAAAGATATAAATTTGAAAGAAAAACGATATTATATTGTAAAACAGATAAAAACCACTTTAATTGCTGTATTAATAAGTATTGCATTTAATGGTATTGCTCAAACCACTCAAATACAGTTTGGTCAAAATAGAGTACAATACCAAAAGTTTAATTGGCGATATCTTGAAGATGAAGACTTTAACATTTACTTTTATGATGGTGGGAAAGAAATTGCCGATTTTGTTTTATCTACTGCTACTGATGAAATAAGCTATTTAGATGATGCTTTGGATTTTCACTTTAAATCTAAAGTAGACATTTTAGTGTATAATAATATAGAAGACCTTGCTCAAACTAATATTGGACTTGGTAGTGAAGTATTTAATATTGGTGGAACTTCTAAATTATATGACAGAAAAATATTTGTTTATTTTGATGGCAATCATCAGCATTTAAAAGATGATTTGCAAGAAGCTTTAACCCATTTATACTTAAGACAAATGATGAGTGGTGAAAGTTTTGGGCAGATGATTCAAAATTATATCTTTTTAAACTTGCCAGAATGGTTTGGCAATGGTTTAGCTGCTTATGTTGCTAATCATTGGAACAGTACTACTGATGATGAATTAAGATGGTATTTTGAACAAAACAAGAATACCAATTTTAATAAATTTTCTAGAACCAACAACACACTTGCAGGACAATCTATTTGGAATATGATTGCAGAAGAATATGGTGTAGCTGCTATTGCAGATATTTTGTACTTAACTAGAGTTAATCATAATGCCAATACTGGAATGAGAATGACTATTGGTAAAACCATTGACCAATTGATTGATGCTTGGCAACCTTACTACCAAAATCGATTTACTAATGATGCTAAAAACAGAAACGATTTTGCTTCATTAAATAGTATTAAACTAAATAAAAGACCAATACAAAAAATAAGTAATTTAGTAGTTAACAATAACAACGAACTACTTGCTTATGCTAAATTTAAAGATGGTGCTTTTAAAGTAGTAGTACAAAATATTAATAATAAAAAAAGCAATAAAATAGCAAAAGGTGGTTATAAAGCAGAACAATTTCCCTACGATTACAACTATCCTGTTTTGGCTTGGAGCAAAGACAATACTACATTGATAAGTATATTAAAAAAGAGAAAGCATTTAAAATTATATACTTATGATGCTAATTCTAAGAAAACAAATAAAGTTACTTTAGACAAATTTCAAAGTGTATATGGTGCAGATTTTACCAATAATAAAAGCTTCGTAGTACTATCTGCTCAAAATAAAGGACAAACCGATTTGTACTTGTATAATATTTCTAGCGGAAGTGTTCAACAAATCACCAATGATATTTATGATGATTTATATCCGAAAGTAATTCAATATGGTGATGAAACTGGCATTTTATTTTCTTCAAACAGAACTAAAACTATTAATGGAGAAAGTAACTATGCAACGATTACCAATAATTTAGATTTATATTATTACAACTATCAGTCAGAAAATCCAGCATTTATAAGTATAACAGCAACACCAGAAGCCAACGAAATTGCAAGTGGTATGTACAACAATGAATACTATACTTATAATAGTGATGAAAATGGTATCTATAATCAATATGTTGGTACGATAGACAGCTATACTCTAAAAGATAGTAGTGAGAACGAAAAACAAATTTTAAAAGGCAATAATTTCCCAATTACTAATTTCAATCACAATATTTTATCACTTAATGCTAATAAAAATTCAAGCTATTACTATATTAATAATTACAATAAAAAAAGAAGTAAATCATACTTGTATCAGAAAAGCAATTTAGATGCTACTGCTGTTGTTGACTTAAAAAACTTTGGTCTTAGCAAAACTACATTATTAACCAATGAAATTACCAATCAATCAACTACAAAAATTGACAATACAGAAAGCATTACCACTAACAAAGCAAACAACGAAATTAGCACCGATTCGTTCTATAATAGTTCATACAACTATACTTTTCAAACACCATATAACAATACCATTTTTAACAATGAAAATATAGCACAAAACGATTCTGTTACACATGATAAAGTGAATATCGACTTTAACACCAATGAAGATTTACCAGATTTTGTTACTGACTTTGTTAATAAAAAGAACAATCCAACAAATATAAAAAATAGCAAAATAAAATCATATAAAGCAAAATTTACTACCGATTATTTTGCTGCACAGCTAGACAATAGTATTATGACACAGTTTTATCAAAGTTATAATACTCACTTAGGCAATTATAATTTTAATGAATTAAGTATTAATGCCAATATTGGAATTAGCGATATCATGGAAAATCATAGAATTTCTGGTGGTTTTAGAATTCCATTAATTGGCTTATTAGATTTTTCTGGTACAGAACTTTTCTTAAAATATGAAAATTTGACAAGAAGAGTTGACCAATCTTTGCTTTTTTACAGACGCTCAGAACTTATTTACTACGAGTTTGGCGACCAACTATTAGATTACGAAGCACCATATAGTGCTAAACCAAAAACACATTTATTAGAATATGGTTTAAGTTTTCCTTTTGATATTACTAAGTCGCTGAAATTTTATGCCACCTATAGAAACGATAGATTAAACTTTAACTTTATTAATGATGCGACTATCAATCTAGAAGATATAAATGAAAACTGGTTGAGCGGTAGACTAGAATTTGTGCACGACAATGCTAAAGAAATTCAATATAACATATACAATGGATTTAGATATAAAATCTATGCAGAATATTTCAGAAACATCAATGATAAAAACTCTAATATTTATAATATTGGATTTGACTTCAGACATTACCAAAAAATTGCACGAAACTTAATTTGGGCTAACAGAATTGCAGGTGCTTCATCATTTGGCGACCAACGAATTTTGTACTTTATGGGTGGTGTAGATTCTTGGCTCAATCAAAAATACGATTATAGTATTCCTACTGATGAAACTAGAAACTATGGAATGCAAGCACCAGTAACCAATATGCGTGGTTTGCCTAGAAATATTAGAAATGGCAATAACTACTTACTATGGAATTCAGAAATACGATTTCCAGTGTTTTCATTCTTTGCAAAAAAACCACTTAAGTCTGCATTTCTAAAAGATTTTCAATTAATAGGTTTTTACGATGCAGGTATTGCCTATACACATAATAATCCATTTGACAAGAATAATGCCGTACGAGAAGAACAAGTAAACTCAGACGATAATCCAATTGTGATAAAAGTAAACTATTATAGAAATCCGTTTGTATTTGGTTACGGTGGTGGTTTAAGAACTAATGTGCTAGGTTATTTTATTCGTTTAGATGTAGGTTGGGGATTTGATGGACTAGAATTACTTAAAAAACCAATCTGGAACTTCTCTTTAAGTAAAGATTTTTAATATTAATATTTTTCAATAATAATTTATTATTTTATTAATAGTATATTAGTCCTTATAAAATTATTAAAGGATAAATTATGATAAAATCAGCATTACTAAAGTTCCTTGAGTTTTATGGTTATAAAAAAGTAAAAAAACCATATACGCAAACCTATTCTATTTTAAATTCGAGAGAATATGTACTAGAAGAAAAACAAGACCAATCTAAAGTTATAAGTTTTATTAAAAGCATTCGACCATATAATATAGGAAAAGAATTAATTAGAGTAGGTTCAAAAAAAGATGGTGGTTACTTAGTTCCTAATGATTTAGAAGGAATAATTGCTTGTTTTTCTGCTGGTGTTTCTAAAGTAAGTGAATTTGAGAATCATTGTCATGAACTAGGTATTCAACAACTTTTTCTAGCAGACAAATCAGTTGAAAAAGCCAACCTAAATGTAGCACATCATTTCTTACCAAAATTTATTGGTATTACTAATAATAACGACTTTATTACGATGGATGAATGGGTTAATCAAAGTGTGGAGAATACTGGCGATTTGTTACTACAAATGGATATTGAAGGTGCTGAGTATAACTCATTTATAAATATGAGTGATGCTTTATTAAGTCGTTTTAGAATTTTGGTAGTTGAATTTCATGATTTACATAAGCTATGGACAAAATACTCTTATAATATTATTACTGATGTGTTTAATAAAATACTACAAACGCATGTATGTGTACATATTCATCCTAATAATTATAGTGGTATAGATATTCAAGAAGATATAGCCATTCCTAGATTTGCAGAGTTTACATTTATTAGAAAAGATAGAGTGATAACACAAACACCATGTACTTCATTTCCACATCCTTTAGATTTTGACAATACTAATTTTCCACATATTGTATTGCCAGAAATTTGGTATAAATGATACTACATTGACCTATTGTACATGTGCGTCATTCTAGAAAATTTCGCAGTACAACGGAGAAATTTATCAGAAATCTGTCATAAAGAGTATAATATCTTAATATAATAGATTCCGTATATTTCTCATTCTTCAAAATTACGGAATGACGAAAGCATAGTTCTAGAAAAACAATTTTTACTTTTATATACAACAAGTTACATTTTTTTCCCAGCAGAGTCTCTGGGCGTAGGCAAAAAAGCGTAGCAGGACTCTGCGTAACAAAAGAAACGCTGAGAAAATATTTAAACTTATCGCAGTATTCTCTTACCAGAGATATCTGCTATGACTAAATAGCATGTATTTAATACACCTTATATATAAGTGCTGTAAAAATCTCATTACTCAATACTAAACTAAACTCTTTCAAAGTATTTAGAAAACTGCATCATTTCTCCAAGGTTAGATACTTGTATTTTACCACTCATAAATGCTGTTTCTGGTTGTATTGTACCTAATTCAATTCCTGTGTAAGTCGCATCATCACTCGTAATAATACATTTGGCTTCATCTTGTAAACCTTCTGTTACTGTAGCTGTTCCATTATTAATTACAACAGTAAACTGTCCGCCATTGTTGCCACTAATATCAAAATGAAAAATGGTATTATAATCTTTAGCTTTTTCTTTTTTCAGTCGTAGTGGAATAGATTTTATAATTTCCTTAGCAGTAGTAGGATTTCCCCAAGGTTTTGTAGTAGTAGTTATATTATCTTCGTTATATACTTTTTTGTATTTTATATCATCAATTATAATTTTTGATAATATCTCTCGCATAATTTGTGTAGTACCACCAACAATAGTACTTACTCTTGCATCTCTATATGCTCTTGCAATAGGAAAATCTTCCATATAGCCATAACCACCAAACATTTGTAAACACTTATCTACAATTTTATTGCCTAATTCGGTCATATACAATTTACACATGGTACATTCTTTTACAGGAACTTCTCCATTTTGCATCAACCAAGCAGTATGATAAGTCATTTGTCTACCAGCTTCTAACTCAGTTGCCAACTGCACCAACTCATGTCGAAGTACTTGAAACTTATTAATCGTTTTTCCAAAAGCAACTCTTTCGTTCATATATTTTAGTGTTTCTTCAATACATTTATCGCTTCCACCAATTCCCATAATAGCAGCTACCAATCGTTCTATCTGAAAACTTTCCATCACATAAAAGAAACCCATGCCTTCTTTGCCTACTAAATTTTCTTTTGGTACTACTACATTATCAAACGCCAACTCGCCAGTATCAGAAGAGTGCCAACCAATTTTGTCAAGAGCCGTAGCAGAAAAACCAGCAGTATTTTTTTCAACCACAATTAAACTAATGCCATTAATACCAGCTTTGTTGTCTGTTTTACAAGCAACTACTACAAAATCTGCCAAAAAGCCATTGGTAATAAAAGTTTTTGAGCCATTAATAATATAGTTATCGCCATCTTTAACCGCAGTAGTTTTAATGGCCTGTACATCAGAGCCACCAAATGGTTCAGTTATAGCAATAGCACCAACCATATTGCCTTCAATGGCTGGTTTTAAAAATCGTTCTTTAAGTTCATGCGAACCAGCTTCTGCCAAATGATTGGTTGCCATATACTGATGTACCGAAACAGCAGCAGACACACCAGCAAATCCACTTTTAGCCAATTCTTCCAAATAACAAATACTATAAAATAAATCGACATTAGAGCCACCATATTGTTCACTATGATTGATACCTAAAAAGCCATGTTCTCCTAGTTTTTTAAATAATGTTCTAGGAATTTGTTTGTCTTTTTCCCACTGATTAGCGAAAGGAACTATTTCTTTTGCTACAAACTGAGCGACACTTTGTCTAAACAGTTGATGCTCTTCGGTAAAGTATAAAGCTGACATTTTTTCTGATTTTTTATAAATATAAGTTATTGACCGTTCGTTTGGTAACAAATTAGGCATTTTTTGCATATTAGGAATGAAATTTGTTGTAACTTTATATTGAAAACAGAATGTAATGAGCAGTTTGAAATTAAATAAAGAAGTAATGGTTGCTTCAAAAGTATTGAAACCTTATGCTTTGAAGCTGACAAAAGACACTATGGATGCCGAAGACTTAATGCAAGATACTATACTTAGAGCTTTGAAAAATACAGATAAGTTTGAAAGTGGTTCTAACTTAAAAGCATGGCTATATACTATAATGAAAAATATTTTTATTAATAATTATAGAAAAAACGCTAGAATGCAAACAGTTATTGATAGTACTGCTAATGAGTTTTTGATTAACAATAGCAATACGGTTAATAACCAAGCCATTAATAATTTTATTGCAGAAGATATTAATAAGGCATTGATGAAAATTTCTGTTGAATTAAGAACGCCTTTCTTAATGCATTATAAAGGTTTTAAGTACAACGAAATTGCAGACAAACTAAGATTGCCATTAGGTACAGTTAAAAGCAGAATCTTTTTAGCAAGAAAAGAATTAACTGAATTATTGAAAGGAGATTATAGATAGATTTTTATAGTAATGAGTATTGAGTAGCAAGTATTGAGATTTTTTTGTGCGTCATTCTGAGCGAAATGTAATGTAGCGAAGAATCTCCTTCGTTTGTCAGTTGTCATTGAGTCACTAGTTATTTGGATTTATTATTTATATCAACAAAAAAATCCTAAACGAAGCATTCCTTGTTATTTTATAGATAATGAGAAATAAAGCAACTTATATTTTTCCTAGTAAAACACTATAATTTAATTTCTCAACTTTTGATTCTACTTATTTTACTGAACTCTAAAACTTATTGTTTTACAAACTTAAAATTATTGCTCTTGCCGTTTTGTTGTATGATAATGTGATACAGACCACTTGACAACTGACTAATTTGATTGCTTGGAATCATTTCATTGGTATTGGCAATAAAATTTCCTGTACTGTACATTATTCTTCCTTGATTATTGATAATATAAATTAATGTTGATTGATTATCTATTAAATTATTAATAAATATATTATTTGAATTATTTACAATCAATGTTGGATATATTTTTATATTACTTAATCTATTTTGATTAATTGGTGTTATTTGCTGTAAATATTCGTATGCTTTTTTAAAATCTGGAATACCATAACCAATTAAACTATCAAAACTTGGATATAAGCTAGCACTTTGTTCAATTGCTGCTTTAATTTGTAAATTATTAAGTGTAGGAAATGCTTGCCACAAACTAGCACTCATTCCTGCAACCAATGGCGATGAAAATGATGTGCCACTTCCTGTGCCAATAGTATTGTATGGACTTAAAATATAATCATTAGCTCCGCAAGCTGCTACATTTGGTTTTACTTGGAAATAGTTAGGAAAACATTTACTTGTAAAAGATGTTGGCAAACCATTAATATATACAGCTCCAACAGTTAAAGCACCAGTAGCATCTGCTGGTGTAGATATGTAACGCCATGAATTATTGCCTTCGTTTCCTGCTGATGTTACTACCAAAATTCCTTTAGATGTTGCTAAATTAACTGCTTGTGCTGCTATAGTGGTATTGCCATCTAAATCTGCGTAGCTATGGTTTTGTGCTACACTATCAAATGTAGTATAACCTAATGAAATATTAACGACATCTACGCCAAGTGCATCACATTGCTCTAATGCTTGTGCTAAAAAAACTTCTTCGCTCAACAATTCAGAAGCTGCATTTTCGGTTTTAAATAAGTAGTAATTACTTTGAGTTGCAGTACCTTTATATTTACCAGTAATTTGTCCTGCCATTAATCCAAAAACATATAAACCATGAGTATGAGATTCATAGACAGTAGTATCATTTTGAACAAAATCCCAAGTACCTAATACTTGATTGTTATTGAAAACTGTTTGCAAACCAGTAATAACATTTGCATTAATAAATCCAGCGTCTAAAACAGCAATAATCTTTCCTTGTCCGTTAAATCCTAAGTCGTGTAAATAATCGCCATTCATTTGATGAATTTGACCATAAGTCAA
This sequence comes from Chitinophagales bacterium, assembly GCA_020636535.1. NCBI lineage: Bacteria > Pseudomonadati > Bacteroidota > Chitinophagia > Chitinophagales > Chitinophagales bacterium. Next base: position 557,985 of record JACJXT010000011.1, on the reverse strand, counting down.
TGTATCATCATATAATAATCTTGCATTATTAAATGTTTTATTATTTGTATTTAATTTTTCTAAACTTTTATTTGAAGTTGTTGATGGAATAAATTGTACTTGTTTCACAAAACTCAATTGTTGTATCTCAGTAATCACTGCTTTATCTTCTATATCAAACAAAGCCAAGTTTAACCATTTTGATTTTGCTTTTAATTTACAGTTTAAATTTTCTATTTTTTGTATATAACTTTCATTAATTGGAAAATCTGTATAATTAAATGCTATGTTATTTTGATTTCTTTTTTCTAAACTAGTTGCATTATAATCCTCTGTTTTGATTTGAGTGCCTTTATTATTAAACGACACTATAATTTGGTTTTTTGCAAATACGGTTAGTAGTGTACTGCAAAAAAATATAATGAGTAGCATTTTATTCATACAATAAAGTTACTGAAAAAGTATCAGGATTTTTAGAGCCAAGATTGATAGATTTAAGACTTTAGTTTGATTGGTATCTAATACTAATTAGTATTTACTATTGTTAATATCTGCTAATTTAATAATTATGAAATATTTCGCTATCGCTCAATATGACGAAAGTGCAAAATAATCTAATGACTAATAACCAATGACTAACATTACTAATGACTTATTGACTAGTACTACTAATGGCTAATATCACTATATCAAATGAAATAAATTTTCGATACCAATGTATCTTTCTTTGTTAAAACCTTCGGCAAATTCAAAACCAGCTGGTCGACCAAATTCTTTTGCTCTTGCAATAATAAAATCGAAAAAGTCTTTTTTAGAAATTGGCGTTTCTAACTCTTTACTATGAATATTATAAAACTGTGTAGCATATGCTTTGATTGCTTCTAGTTTTATGTCCATGTATTTAGAAATATCAACTACAAAATCTGGTGTGTTGTGATAGTCTTGAATATAACGATACACAACACTTGGTCGCCATGCATCTTGGTTGGTATTGATTTTTACCAAGCCACTTAAAAATGCAGCACGCACAACTAAGTCGCCAGCTCTAGAATGGTCTAAATGCCTATCGTGAGTTGCATTACACAATACAATTTTAGGTTTATATTTTCTAATAATCTTTACAACATCAATTATATTTTGTTCATTAATATCAAAAAAACCATCTTGTAATCCTAAGTTTTCTCTATACTTAATGTTTAATATTTTAGATGCATTTAAAGCTTCATCTCTACGCGTTTCTGCATTTCCACGAGTACCTAATTCGCCACGAGTTAAATCGCAGATTCCAATGGTATATCCTAAGTCTATATGTTTAGCAATGGTTCCTCCACAAGATAATTCCACATCGTCAGGATGTGCAGCAAAACACAAAATATCCAAATTTGACATCGTATTTATTCTTATTTTTAGTTAGTATTCTATACAAATATAAGATAAATTTCTAAATTAGTGATTGTTAGTAATTTATAAGATACAATCTGTTTGTTTATTTTTTTGCTGTATAACTATAACATTCAATATTTATTCTAAGTATTTTAAAAGATGAATGATGGTGTTATACAACTGATATTGTGTTTCAAGTTTGTTTTTGTTCATGTTAAAAATAAAATCGGTTTCTAAAAAATAGTCGATAGTAGTTATTTCGCCTAACTGTAATGCTTTTGTAAGCAAATGAGTATTGTTATAATTTTGCATTTGATTATCATAACTATTATAAGTATTTTTAAATATAGTATATTGTTCGTATTGTTGTAAAATTGTAGCTTCTTGCTGATTGATATAGTCGTTCATTTTAAGTTGATTAGAAACGAGCAATGCTTCTTTTGCTTTTACTTTATTTTTATTTTCCCACAACGGAAGTGATAATCCGACAATAGCTCCATGAAAATTTTGATTTAACAAACCTTGATAATGATAACCTACTTCGAATTTTGGTAATGCCATTGCTTTTGCAACATTGATTTCTTGATTAACAACTGCTTGTTCTTGATGGAGATAACTGTTAATTGGATTGTTTTGATTGCTTTGTTGTAATATTGTTTCTAACTCAATAGTAGTATTGATACTTGGATAAATAGTATCTTGAAATTGTATTGCATTTCCACCATTTAATGCTGTTAACTTTTGATTTAGTTGTTTTAATATGGATTGATTCAACTGTTTTTCGTTATTAATTTCAATTAGTTTTAGCTGTGTTTTATTGACATCTAAAATATTGCCATAGCCATTATTGAGTTTAATTTGAAAATCGTTTTTTAATTTTTCAATACTTATAATTCTATTATTAATTAAGTTATCTAATTTATTTCTATAGATTATTTCAATACACAATAATTTTACTTGATTAATAATATCGTACTTTTCACTTTCTATTAAATAGCTATCTCTTGTATGTTTAATATTTGCCAACTCCTTTTTTTTGGCATACACAGAAGGAAAATCGAATTGTTGTGTAAGCGTAACATCATACTGACTTCCTGCAATAGCATTAGGCAAACCTCTTAAATAATCAAAAGTAACATTTGGATTATACAAATTGCCTTCTGTGCTATATTCCATTTTTAATGCTTCTATATATTTTGTTTGATATAGCAAACTTGGATTGTTTTTTTGTATTACTTGTATAATTGAATCTAATGAATTAGTAGCCCAACTAAAGCGACTAAACAGTAGTATACTTATGATTAATAAACTATATTTTTTCATTATTATAATTATTTTTATTTTTTAAATAATAAATTATTGGTACAATATAAATGTTTAAGAAAGTAGAACTTAATAGTCCACCTAAAATTACTTTTGCCATAGGACTTTGAATTTCGTTTCCAGGAAGACTGCTTCCTAATGCCAATGGTATTAATGCTAAACCAGCAGTAAGTGCTGTCATTAATATAGGACTTAGTCTATCTGTAGATCCATGCATTATAGTATCTATTAAACTATAACCTTGTTCTTGTAGCGATTTATAGTTGGAAATTAAAATAATACCATTTCTTGTAGCAACACCAAATAAAGTAATAAAGCCAATAATAGCTGGAATACTTAGCATGCCTTTTGTAATTAAAATACTAAACACACCACCAATAAGTGCTAATGGTAAATTGATAAGAATAATAAATGCTAAACTGAATGAACTTAATTGTTTGTACAATATTAAAAATATTATAAATATAGATAATAGTGATGTTAATAATAAAATTTTAGATGCTTGTGCTTCTGCTTCGAACTGACCACCATATTCTATGTGGTAAGCTTCTGGTAATTCAATTTTATTTTCAATGATTGATTGAATTTCATTCACTACACTTTTTTGGTCTCTTTCAAAAACATTAGCCGATACTACTGTTTTTCGTTGAACATTTTCTCTATTAATTGTATTTGGTCCAGTAGTGCTTACAACATCAGCAAGGTAATATAATGGTACTTTTTGATTGTCTTTAACATCAACCAAAGTTTGTTTCATATTTTCAATTTTGCCTCTGTTTAAGTCGTCGTATTTAAGTACTAAATTAAAAGTTTTATTGTCTTCATAAATTTGTGATACTGTTTCTCCAGCAAAAGCAATATCAATAAACTCATTAAAATCGTTGATGGTTAAACCATAGTAATTTAGCATTGTTCTATTTGGTTTGATTTGAATTTGTGGAATTTCTATAAGCTGTTCTGTGTTTATATCTACAAGTCCTTCTACAGATTCAATTTCTTTTTTTATTTGTTTAGATAATAATTCTAATTTAGATATATCATTTCCAAATATTTTTATTGCAATATTAGCACGCGTACCAGAAAGCATATGGTCTATTCTGTGAGATATTGGCTGACCAATACTAATATTTACACCAGAAACTGTTTTTAGTTTGGTTCTTACATCTTCCAAAAATTCATCTCTCGACCTATTGCTTAGTGTAAATGGTGCATCAATTTCAGAGGCATTAACACCTTGAGCATGTTCGTCTAATTCAGAGCGTCCTGTTCTTCTTGTCGTTACATTTACTTCTGGTATTTCTTTTAGTTTCTTTTCAATTTGATTGCCAATTTTATTACTTTCTTCTAATGAAATTCCTGGTAATGAAACTGCACTTATTACTAAAGAACCTTCATTAAATTCTGGCAAAAAACTTCTACCTAAATTCGTCAAAATAAATATAGTAATAATAAATAATAATAAAGTAAATGCTAATATTGCTTTTTTCCACTGCAATGCTTTAGTTAATGTTTTATAATACAGTTGTTTTAATTTTCGAACCAACCAACTTTCTTGTTCTTGTTTGCTTAGTTGTTTATCACTGGTAAGTAAAAAACTACATAAAACTGGTGTTAGTGTTATAGAAATAATTAACGATGAAAACAAAGACACTATAAATGCAATACCAAGTGGTTTTAATAATTTGCCTTCCATTCCTGATAAAAAGAACAATGGAAAAAATGCAATAATAATTATAAATGTTGCATTAATAATAGAATGTCTTATTTCAAATGAAGCATCAAAAATGACATCAATTTTATTTTTTTGTTCTATTAGTGGCAACTTTGCATTTTGTTTCAGTCGTTTAAAAACATTTTCAACATCTATGATAGCATCATCTACTAAATCGCCAACTGCAATGGCAATACCACCTAAACTCATGGTATTTAGAGTATACCCTAAATATTTAAGCGTAATGATGGTTACTAAAATTGAAATTGGAATAGTAACTAAAGAAATTAAAGTTGCTCTCCAATTCATTAAAAATAAAGTAATAATTAAAATGACAAATATTGCACCTTCAAATAAAACTTTCTGTATATTGTTTATCGAAGCATCTATAAAGTTTTTTTGTCTAAAAATTTCAGTATTAATCTCTATATCTTTTCCAATAGATTTTGATAGTTGAGCAATGGCATCATCTATTTTATTTGTTAATTCTATAGTATTGGTAGCAGGTTGTTTAAGCACCGACATAATGACTGCTGGTTTTGCATTTAATGAACCATCGCCAATTTTTGGAGCAGCACCAATTTTTACTTCTGCTACATCTCCAACCGTAATTGGATTATTATTTATTGTTTTAATATATGCTTCACTTATATCTTTAATACTATTTGCTCTACCTATGCCTTTAATGGTATATTCATTACCATACTCACTGATAAAACCACCAGTAGCATTGCCATTTAGTGCTTCGCAAGCGTGTAGCAACTCTATTAAAGACACATTGTAAGCATTCATTTTTTGTGGTGAAGCTAAAATCTGGTATTCTTTATAATCGCCACCAATGGTAGTTACTTGAGCCACACCTTCAATAGAAAGAAGTCGTGGTCTAATGTTCCAATCTGCAATTGTTCTTACCTCCATTTGAGATAAAGTATTACTGCTAACACCTATATACATAATTTCGCCCATAATGGAAGTTTGTGGTGCCATTACTGGTGTATTAATACCTTTAGGTAATTTTTCGTTGATGCTGTTTAGTTTTTCACTTACAACTTGTCTTGCTTTATATATGTCTGTATTCCATTCAAATTCTATCCATACAATTGAAATTCCTGTAGCAGAAGAACTTCTTACTCTTCTTACATTTGTAGCACCATTTACAGCAGTTTCTATTTGAAAAGTAACTAGTTTTTCAACTTCTTCGGTAGATAAACCATGAGCTTCTGTAAGTACAGTAACTGTTGGAGCAGTTAAATCAGGAAATACATCGATTTCCATATTTTTAGATATGTACAAACCATATATTATTAATAAAACAGAAATTGCTAAAACAAAGAGTCTATTACTAAGTGCATATTTTATTATATTATTTAACATTATTTATATTTTTAATGTGAATGACCATGTTCTGGCATAGCACCAGAAGCAACTGCTAATTTTATTTGATAAGCACCTTTAGTTACAATTCGTTCGCCAACATTTAAGCCACTTAATACTTGAGCTTCTATACCATTATCTTCGCCAATTTTAATTTCTCTTTTAGAAAAATTTTCACCATCAACTTGTACATAAACAAAGAACTTTCCTTGTTCTTCAATAATTGCTTTTAATGGTATTATTATATAATGGTCTTCTGGTTTTGTAGGAATAAATAACTCTACTATTGCACCAATATGTAATTTATCTGTATTATTAATTTCAAAATATAAAGGAATAAAAGCTCCGCTTATTTCTTTATTATAAGATACCACTTTGCCATTAAATGTTTTGGTATTATAGACTTTATCATCTCCCATTATTTTAAAATTAGCATTATTGATTAATGGAATATATTTAAAATCTTTCTGACTAATATTAGCTTGCAATATTAATTTATTGTTTTTTGAAATCTTTGCCAATGTTGTTCCAAGTTCTACAAACTGTCCGTCTACAACATCTAAAGATTGTAGATAACCACTCATTGGACTCATATTTTTATTTCCTTTAGATGAAGTATTTTTACTTAAAGTATTTAGCGTAACTAATGCATTTTCATAACTGGTTTTTGATTGTAGATATTCTTTCTCGGAAATAATTTGTAGCTTATATAATTCTTCGGCTCGTTGATAGTTTAATTTTGCTTCGTCTACAATGGTTTTGTTGATTTTATAATTGGCATCGATATTACTCGTAGTTAAATTATCGCCAGCTATTGTAAATAAATTTTGATTGGCACTAACAGGCATTCCTACAATTAAATTTTTGTTGGTTAAGTGAACAATGCCACTTGCATTGGCAACAATTTTTGCTTCGTTACCTGGAAAATTATTAATAACGCCACTTGTGTGTATTATGGAATAGAACATTTTTTTATGTACTACTTCATTGGCAAATGGAACTAACCATGCTTGTTCTTTAAGATAAGAAATTTCACCTTTACTATCTTCTACCTTTTGATTTTTTAATGCAGTTGCTTCGTTTGGATAGACTTCAACATCATCTATAATAATTTTATTAGTAAATGTTTTGGTTTTTACTTCAAAAACTAATTGTCCATTTCCTGCTTTTTTTGGTTGCAACGACAATCTATAAATTCCTGGCGAACTTATAGTATCTGCATGAATGCTTATGGTTTCGTTATTGGTTTGAAGTGTTAACGATACACTTCCGTTGAGCATAGGTTTAAATTCATCACCTAAAATGGTAAGGTGTGTTGCAAAAGAAGTACTATTATTTACAACTAATGGTTTAAATTCTACGAAAAGTTCAACATTATCTGCATAGATAGTATACACTAATGGTTCTAATTCATTTTCTGTACTGGTTTCGTCGTGTGCGTGTGTATGACCATGTTCATCATCATGACTATGACTGTGCTTACATTGTGTATTTGATAATATTATAATAAATATTATTAATAAATTTTTAAAATTCATTGAAATAAATTATGTGATAAATAAATAAAAAGCGATAAGTTATTTATACTAAAGTGTATCGTATAAATATATTTTTAAGCACAAGGTGGTGCTCGTAGTTGTTGATGTTTTACTACATAATTATTATATATTGTAGTATTCTTATTTTCTATATATTGTAAGCTATTGCTTAGTTTTAATACAATTGGCTGAAGATTACCTAAAACAATAAATGCATTTTGAGAAGTATTGAGTTGCGTTTTTCTAAAATTGTTTTTATGAACTAAAAAAAGTTCTGCTATTTGATGTTCTACTATATCTGTAGCTAAATCTGTATAAATATTTAAGTGATGCTCAATTGGAAAATCAATATTATTTGCTTGATTGTTGTGATGATGTGGTGTACTATTGTGACTAAAAAGTATTAACTGAGCAAGCAATACAAAAAACAATGCTATGTTTCTTTTTTTAGACACAACTCAAAACTAAATACTTTTGTTTAATTAAGCAAGCGATTAATAATTTACTACAAAACAATCGGCGTATTTATTTAGTAGTAATGATTTTAAAGCGTCGGCATAAGCTCTGTTTTCATATTTTCCTACAAATAATTTAAAAACAGGTTTATCGTCTAGTGTTGCTTTTTGTATTACTATTTTTTGATTGTAGCTTTCTAGTTTTTCTACAATTGCTAAAATCTGATTGAAGTCGGAAAATACACCTAATTGAACGCCGTAGTATTTTTCGGTTCTTTGTATTGCTACTAATTCAAAAAAGTTTCTTCCATCAATCATTGGCGTATTAACTACAGCTTCTTTTTCTTCTGTAGGTGTACTGTTATTTGCTGTTGGAATATTAGTAACAATTGCAACTTCTGTTATACTAACTGTATCGTCCATTACTGTAGGAATATCTTCCCAATCTGCAAAAGAATCATTGATAGCAATATTATTCATTGCTGCAAAATCTGGATATTCACTTAAAAAAGCATTTGGAATTTCATTTTTACCAATGACTTCTATTTTTACATAAGCAGTTCCTTTGTTTTTAAAACCTAGCAACTCTGCTGCTCTTGTAGAAACATCTAATACTCTTCCACCATGATAAGGTCCTCTATCGTTTACTTTTAAATAAACCGATTTGTTATTTTGTGCATTGGTAACTTTTATAAATGTACCTAATGGTAGTGTTTTGTGTGCTGCTGTTAATGCATATTGATTAAAAGTTTCGCCATTGGCTGTTTTTTTGCCATGAAAACCAGGACCATAATACGATGCTTTACCAAAAATAGTTTGAGCATTTGCTAAACCACAAAGTATAATGAAATTAAGTAATAATATTAACTGCTTCATACCGTTTTGTTTTTATCAAATTAAAAGCCAAAACGACTTATAATTTGATGTTGCAAAATTAAGGTATGATGTTTAGCTTAATATTAACTGCGTTGCGACCTCAATTAAAGGTTGAGTTAGGATATTATGACCACCCTTGTAAAAAATTTGTGAAAATGTTAAGCCACTGTTACGATAATTTGCCAATAAAGTTTCTATTTTGTCTTTTGGAATGAAATTATCCTCGTCTCCTACTACAAAAATGTTGTTATAATTATTTAACTTTTTAGTTGTCAACACTTCTTCTGGTATAGAACCTGCCCAAAATATTGCATTCTTTACACTATAATTGGTTTGTATTAACCAACGAGATATAGTTGCAACACCTTGAGAAAAGCCCAAAACTGCTTTTTTTGCGTTAGAATGTAAACAAAAGGTTTCGTAAACTTTATCTAGATATAAAATATAGTCATTTATTTCATCTTGCCTTTCTTCTTTTGTCATCCAAGATGCTCCAACTTTGCCTGTTAGTCCATCTATATAAAAACGATTTAAAGCTTCTGGTACTACTACAAAGTGTTCATTTGGATCTAAACATTCAAACTTATTGACGAAATATTGTGCCAAAAATCCATAGCCATGTGTTACCAACCAAATAAGTTTGGTATTGCTAGTTAAATTGCCGTAAGTAATAACTTTAGCTGTTTTTGTAGTTGTTATTGCGTGTTGATTAATCATATAGAAAATCTACATCATCAGAAAATTGTTGTTGCATCAATGTGTTTAAAGCATCTTCTACTCTTACATTTTCGTACACTACACTGTATACTGCATTAATAATTGGTGTATCTACTTTTAATTGCTTGGATAATTGGTAACAGATATTTACGGTTTTTACACCTTCTGCTACTTCATTCATTTCGCTAAGAATTTCATCTCTAGTTTTTCCTTGAGACAATTTATATCCATAAGAAAAATTTCTACTTAAAGGACTAGAACAAGTAGCTACTAAATCGCCAATACCAGCTAAACCTAAAAAAGAAGTTGGATTAGCACCCATTTTAGTTGCTAGTTTTATGATTTCGCCATTGCCTCTGGTAATTAAAAACGCCAAAGCATTTTGTCCGTAACCTAAACCATGTAATGCACCAGCAGCAATTGCCATGGTATTTTTTAAAACGCCAGCCAATTCAACTGCATAAATATCTTTATTGCCATACACTAGCAATCGGTGGCTACGAATTGCATTTCGTCCGCTAATAATTACTTCATTAAATTTACTAGCAATAACTGTAGCTGCTGGATGAAATTGTGCTAACTCTCTAGCTAAATTTGGTCCAGACATACAACCTACTCTTTTTACACAAGTTTCTTCTAAAATTACTTGCGACATGGTTTTAACATTTTCTAATTTTATTTGCAAATTGGCATCGGTTAAGCTTTCGTCTTCATTTAATTTGATGTCAAAACCTTTGGTACAATGTATTATAATGTGTTCTGGTGATAGAAATGGTGCTAATTGTTTTATGGTAACTCTAAAAATATCTGACGACATTGCAGGAAAAAGTATATTAGTAGCATTGGCTATTTCTTCTAACGATGTTGTAGCAGCAATATTTGGATTCATTAACAAACCTTTGTTGGTGTGTTGTTGATTAATTTCATCAACTGCTTCTTGTCTTTTAGAATGAATTAAAACAGCACCATTTTCTGCTAGTAAATTTGCTACTGCTGAACCAAAACTTCCTGCACCTATTACTCCAATCATAATGCTAATATCTTATTAATTTCTCTAAATCATAACCTAGTAGTCGGTTGTGATAATAGTACAATAATTTTAAATCTTCGCTAGTAATATTGCCTTCTTTAGTTCTTAATAAAGGTAAGTTGGTATGATAGATGCTTATGTTTTTCATTCCGTGTGCAATAATTTCTTCTAACTCTAGTGTTGTTAATTTTGGCGATAATTTAAGTTTCTGTTTGTTGTTTAAATCATACAAAGCATCTAAAATTATTTTCATATTGATTCTATAAATATCCCAATCTATTTCTCTTTCTTCTTCAGGAATTCTAAGAATGGTAAATAAATCGTTGGTATTTATTTTTTGTTTCAATAGTTCGAAAGCAACAAATGGTACTACATGCGATGCATAAACTATATTGTTAATTTTAAAGCTTTTTACAATTTTTTCGCCAAGCATTGCTGTATAAACACTTTCTCGTTGAGCATCTTCGGTAATTTTTCCATTAGCAAAGAAGTACTTTTGCAACTCTATTACTTTTCCGTTGTTGTCTATGCTTTCTCCATCTTCGTTGAGATAATTTCCTAGTACATCCATTGGCTTGCCTATAGACAAACTCACATCTGACGATTGAGAAAAGGTTTCCCAAAAGAATTTCCAAACAGATTTCCAAGGAACAGCACTGGTACTTTGAATTAAGTATTGGTCTTTACCTGTAATTTTTAAATATTGGTCGATGAGTGATGCTGCTTCTAAAACAAAATTATAGCTAATGGTTAATGGTACTACATATATTTTTGGTGCTAAATTAGCAGGAAATTGTTCAAAATGATGTCTTTGTGCTTCTAGTACTGTTCCTAGCAAACCTAATTTAAGTGAATTTTCTATTGCTCCAGACCTAGAACGAGTTCCGCCTGGAAAAAATATAGTGTGTGCACCATGTTCTATATTTATTTTAGAGAATTTTTTAAGTGTTTCTAAATAAATTGGATTCTTTTTTCTTCTATCTAATTTATAAGCACCTAAGTTTCCCATAAACAATGAGAAAAATTTTGAATTGAATAGGTTTAAACCTGCACCATATTGAAATGCTGGCATGCCTATATAGTCCATTCCAAAACCAATGAGCACAGAATCTAAGTTAGAGAAATGTGTTGGTACTAAAACAATAGTTCCTTTTTTAGACAATGCTAACATTTCATCTTTATGACCTGTAACAATTAATTTATTGACTAATAAGTCTTGTGGACGAAGTAGTCCTTTGAATCCACCAAAATGAGAATTGAACAATCTTGAAAAAAATCGTCGTAGTAGTTGCCTAGCAAACCAATATAGTTTTGGACTAAAATCGCCTATAATTTCATTAGCATATCGTTCTATAATTTCTGATAAGACTAACTGATTGGTTTGTCTATATTTTTCTATTTCTTCTGTGTTTGATGCTTTGAGTAGTTTTCGTTTAACACCATTCCAAAATTCTTTTTCATCTTCTGGATCTACTTCCCACGATTCTGTTTTAATTCTAATTTGCTCTAGATATAATGTTTTTTGTAACTGAGCTCTTAAATCTTCATCATTTGGATATGCTTTTTCGAAATCAAGAATAGATTCTGACTCAATTTCTTCCAGTACTTTATCTCTTTTTTCAGCGATTTTACTGATTGGCCATTGCTTAATTTCGTCTATCGCATTATCAAACATGATACAAAATAAGCTAATTTTTTATATCTTGAAATCATTTTAATCATAAATTTAATATTGAGATTTAGACCGAACATAAAAACCAATTGGGAAGATTTGTACTTGGCTATTGCTAAAGGTGAAAACAGTACGCAAGATTTTAAGCAAACTATTAGCGATTCTAAAAAGATTGCTAGAACTTTGGCTGCTTTTGCCAACAACAAAGGTGGTGATTTATTGGTTGGCATTAATGATTTTGGAAAAGTAATAGGTTGTGATGTTGAAGAGAATATGTATATGTTACACGAAGCTGCTGAACATCTTTGCGATCCGCCTATAAATATTGATTTTACTGTTTACGAAGATGAAGATTTAAATGTTTTAATTGCTAGTGTAAGCAATAGTTTAAAGAAACCACATTTTGCTTTAGATGATAATGATGCGTGGCAATTGTATATGCGTAGCAACGATAAAACAGTTATTAGCAAATCTATAAATACAAAATATTTAGAAAAAAATGACAGCTATGTTTTAGATAGCAAAGAACAAGCCGTGCTAGAATATTTAAATAAATATGAATATATTAATACTAAGATTGTAATGCAGTTACTCAACCTTTCTGAGAGAAGAGCTAAGAGAATGCTCACTAGCTTATGGCAAAATGGTTATTTAATTAAACAAGAACAATATTTTGTTTTAAATGGAGTGTGATTCTATTTGCTTTCACTTAGCGTTTTCTAGCGAGTAACTCTGAGTGAGGATAGTATATATTAGATGCTGAAATCTACCTGTTCGATACCATGTCTACCGACAGGTAGAGACAGGCAAATTCAGTAAGTGAGTCTGCTACTTTTTGTTTTGTGAGACACGAACCAAAGTGTAGTTTATTACTCAGCGTTTTCTAGCGAGTAACTCTGAGTGAGGATAGGATTTTTATGTTGCCCGATAGCCATATTTTACAAAGTTTTCAAATATATCGTCCCAATGAAAGTATAAATGTTTTGTGAGTGTATATTCTTTTCCTTTCTTAGTCTTAATTATAAATGTGTCAATGGTTCCACCTTTTACAAAAGATAAGTAAGATTTTGTAAGAGATGAAAAATCTTTGCGTTTTATAATCACTTTATTAAAAAAAAGAAAATTTCTTAATACGATTTGTTCCTTGTCTATAAATAGTGAAAGTGGAGTTATTAATAGTTGTTTTGTTGTTAAATAGAAAATAAAGTATATGAATATTGTGTAAATACAAGCAGATACCAATTCACTGAAGTCAATTTGTAAATTAATAATTTTTAAAATCAATTGAATTGTTAATACAACAGAAGTATAAAGTAAGATAAAGCTTATTACGAATAGGAGAGTCGGAATGAATGGATTAATTTTCACTTTATACATTTTGTTTCATTGGTTTTTTTTGTAACTCTTCATACAATTACCGCTAACTACATATCTCTATTTAGCAATTGAATACGAATAGTTCTAATCAAATATAAGTATTTATTTTATTTTGGCAAGAATTAATATTATTAGCTACTACAAGTTTAGTAAGTAGATTTATTTGTTGTTTGTTTCTTGAGACACGAACCAAAATATAGATTTATTACTCAGAGTTCTCTAGCGAATAACTCTGATGGGAAGTAAATACACAACGGGTTATTTTTAGCAAAAAAATATATGCAACTAAATTAATTGTGTATATTCGGGTATTAGCGGTTATTAATGATCCAGTAAATATGAGAGAACTCACAGTATTAGGAAAGAACAAACTTAAATGGGTTGAAAGGGATGAACTAAAAATCACATCACCCAAAAGTGCTATACTTAGACCATTGGTGTCATCCAGATGCGATGGAGATAGCTTATTCCTGTTTCATAACTACAGCGAATTGCTCAAACTCGGAGTAAAACTTCATTATCTCGATAGAAGAATCTTGGAAACATTCGGTAATAATCCTATCAAACCACCTTTTTGCGTTGGTCACGAATGCATTGGTGAAATTACTGAGATAGGCAGTGATGTTACAAACTTCAAAGTCGGAGATGTTGTAATTGTGCCTTGGGCAATCTCCTGTGGGACTTGTAAAACATGTAATGATGGATACTATTCCAATTGTAATAACACAAATGATGATGCCATAATATCGGCCTACGGATTTGGACATAATACTTCTGATTATGGCGGGACAATGTCCGACTTTATAACTATCCCCTTTGCGGATGGAATGCTCATTCATCTTCCAGAAGACATAAATCCATATCATTGCTCTGCCCTAAGTGACAACATTTCAGATGCATATCGAACTATCGCTCCGCACATTCAAAATAACCCACAGGCACCAGTGCTTGTCATCGGTGGTGCAGCACAAAGTATTGGACTGTATGCTGTCTATTTTGCCAAAATATTGGGCTCTTCACATATCGATTATATAGATCAAAGTAAAACAAGACTTAGGATCGCAGAATCATTAGGAGCTAATCCTATTCCGGTGAATAGCAAAATAAAGTTTGATACATTCCACAAATCGCTTTTGAAGAATGGATATCCCATTACCGTAGATTGTAGCGGTGAAGAACCGAAATTGAACTTGGCTATCCGCTCATTGGCCAGTGGCGGATTCTGCACCAGTACTGCATTTTATTTCAAGAAGGGAACGAAATTGCCTCTATGGGAAATGTATACAAAAAGTGCTTCATTTCATATTGGAATTTCTCATCCACGACGAGATATTCCAAAGATTCTTCCTCTTATACAATCAGGTGCGTTAAAGCCTGAAAAAGTGATTACAACAATCGCCGACTGGGAAGAAGCCGAACAAGCTTATCTTGAAAAAACTACTAAACTTGTTGTGAGAAGGGATCCATATTTTGAACAAAACCTAAATCGGTTTAAGGAGAAAAACTGGATTTAGGTGTAATTATCAAAGCAAACAACCGCTAATATAAGCTAAAAGCAATACCTCTGCTATTACTCATTAGCCAATCCGCTTTCATATCAAATATAAGTAAATTTGTTTTGACAAGAATTAATATTATTAGCTACTACAAATTTAGTAAGTAGATTTGTTTGTTGAGATACGAACCAAGGTGTGGAAAGAACTGGATCTTCAGCTACCATAAAACTGTCTGCGGAGTACGAAACCCCGCCTGTTGCAAATCTGCTGTTAGCTACTCGTTTTTTCTGTTGTCAATGATACCATTTGTCTTTTAGATGTTTGAAATTTTCATTTGGTGCTTCACTTTTTGTCCAATAAGTAATACCAAGTCTCACATCCAGAAAGCCCCAAAGTCCATAATATATTCCATCGTTTGATTTTGTAATCATATAAATGTCTAGGTCTTGTCGTAATTTAATTAGGTCGCCTTTTTCAGTTTGGGTTAATAAATTTTCTTTATCGGTAATGTCATTATTCAGAATTGTGATCTCACCATGTTTGTCCTTGAGTAAATTATTTACTGTCGTTAACTCCTCGTCATTACTATTAAGGTAAATCAAGTATGAGCTTTTTATTAATATTGGTTCTGTCAGCCTTTGAATAGTCACTACAAGCAAGACAATAACTGTCCAAATTATTCTTGATTTAGCGGTTTCTTTTCCGAATAGAATTGTTAGATAAAAAATGAAGGAGGTAAGAAATCCAAAGAATAGAAGAGTTTGATATGTTCCTTGTTGTCGTCCAAAAAACAAAAAGCTAATTATCGTTGAAAACAATCCTAAAGTCAGTCCTATGCGTTTAATCTTTCCAGTCATTTTAAAATGAGTACTAACGGATGATGATAAGAGTAGTAGTGACGAAGGAGCTATTACTTCTTATCTATTGTTAGCCATCGTTTCTTTTCTTCTTGTAAAAGTATTTTATTGATTGAACGAACTACAGATGGACCTGTCGTATATCCTAGTATTGATAATATATTACTTGAATGCTGACCTATAATTAGATTAACTTCATCGCTTGGATATTCTGCCAATCCCATTCCAATTTTTTCACCAGACTCACTTACAATATAAATAGGTTGGCCTTGCTTATAATTCCCTATAGTTTTTATAATTCCTACAGGCAATAGATTTCTCCATCTTCTTCTAAATGCAACTACAGCACCTTGATCTATAATAATTCTGTTTTCTTCATTAATAGACTCACAGATGATTTTTAATATTGAAGGCCATTCTACTTTTCTTTTAAACTTATTAGAGAATTTCACTAATTCCAAGAGCCTATCATACTGGTCAAATAGTTCCAGTAACTCTAATCGAGTCTCAGAATCGTTATTTGAAAATAATCTAAGTAATAACGAGTGGTGCAATTCTGATACTAATAGTAATTGAAAATTATTATTAAAATTGCATACTTCCTTTATTAGAGATACTACAGCATTATGTTTAATATAGTACTTAATAATCTTTGCAACTCTAGTATAGTCAATTACACCAAAAATTTTGGCATTGCAATCAATTTTCATCATTTGGGAATAGGAATTGAGAATTCGAAATTGATTCTTCAAATGCTCAAGTGATTCTAGAGTATTAGTAAAGTCGACTAGCTCTTCAAGTTTAAAGTGATCAATAATTCCATTTTTAAGCAAATCGCTTTTCTCTAAGTCATTAATTTCAAATTGTAATGAGGCTCCTAATAGTTTTAATATGCTCATTTGCGTAGGAGCAATTCTGCCCTTAACTACTAATGACACATTAATTAAGTTGAGAAGAAGAACAGAAACCTCAGGATATTTAAATGCACTCCTTTTGATTGAATCTACAATTGCAGATTTTTCGTACAAATGATTTAAGGTATGAAAGATGTTTTTTGTGATTAGTTGAGCTTTAGGGTATTGTAGTAAAAATTCTACTAGGGCCTCTTCGTAACGTGGGTGAGAGAACCTAATATACTCACTAAACTTGCCGTAACTCTCAAGCCTATGTCCTGTTAACGTTCTAAGTAGATCTTTATAAGGTATTGTTATAAGATTTGTGGGGTACTCGTTTACAACATTATAATTGTCATAGATCTTAGTATTGAATATTTCTTTTCTATGACCAAAGAAGAAAATTAGCAAATAAATGAATTGCACTTCTGGTTTAAGGTTGCTTATTTCAATGGCAAAACTTTTGACAGATCCTTTCTTTGTTTCTTGAATTATATTTAATAAATCATCAGTTGAATGTATGCTCTGAGAGGTAAGAATTATGTCTCTAATTTCAAACGGTGTATCAATATTGCAGTTCTGTATTTCTTGTTCAATAATAGATTTATGTTTTTCATCCATCTTAAAATTTGATATTTCGAGGTGGCGTCTAAAAATTTCCAGTAATTTTTCAGATTCATATGATGGCTTTACAACATTAAGCTCTTCTTTTAATTCTGTAAGTTCATCTTTGGTTAAACTCTCATTTGCAAACTCTTCAAACACCTGTCTTCGAGAAGTAATAATTATTTTGCAATTTATCTTTGATGCTTTACTGATTAAAGGTCTTAGAAATGTAAAGAGGCTATCCCTTCTTTCAAAGACAGTTCTTCCAAAAGGATCTTCGAAATAAATTATTGAATTAGGTTCTATCTCAAATTTATCTAGTATAATTCTCTGAGATTTCCTTTCTTCTTTTTCCAATCCAGTGAACCAAATTGGTTTATATCCTTTATTGAAATAATTTTTTAGCAATTTAACGGAAGTAAATGTTTTACCAATTCCTGGATCTCCAATAATAAATATTATATTATTTTCTTTCAATTTATTCTCAATTGCAGAAAATTCCTTTGGCTCAACAAATACTGAATCAATCTTTTCATATCGAATATCATAATGTCCAATCAACTGAGTAAATTGTGTAACTTCTTCGTCATCAGTTGAACTTTCGATTATTTGAAAATTTGATTTATAATCTGCATTCTTTGCATATGCTGGCTTTTTGTTTGTAAGATCAAAATCCGCAATTAGATAATCAAAAACGTTGCAATTTCTAAGTGTAAATATTTTTTTCTTTGGTTTGCAATCGGTATCTCCTTTGTCTATAATGTCTTGTAAAAACATTAAGTGGACATCTCCAAAAACTGAGGAGTTTCCGTCTGCCTTGCCATTAATTCTAATATTGTTGTATATGCAGTATAAGCCATTATTTGATTCTTCACTAGTAGAGTTTAATCTATTGAAGTAAATAGAAGAGTCACGTTGGTATGCAATCACGAACAGAAAATCTAGTTCTTCATCAGGAATTTTGCTCCTAAGATCTTCCTTTAAGTAATCAGCACAAATTATAACACAGAAGTTTCCAATTGAAGTATTTTGAAAAATTCGAATACTACTTCCTTTAGATAACCCTTCACTAGCATAAGCTGATGTTTCATATGGCGAAGGATTAATCTTGTCGGTATAAAATATTGAACCATTAATAATTATTGGGGATCGTGAAATCACCTTACCTGTTTCTTTGTCCTTATAATATTGAGAACCACCTATTAATATTAAGTTGTTTTCTTTAGAGAGCTTTTGTAGTTTTACTATAGAGTTTTTTGTAATTGAGCATTCTGGGTATACTATAATGTTAACACCATTTTTGATTCCTATAGCTAAGGACTCGTCTATTATCGAGTTTAGCTTAGGTGATGTGCTCAAGTAATAGAGGCCATCTTTTTTAATCCAATTTTCTTCAGACAAGTCCGGCTGAATTATCATGACACGAGCGGATTTTGCTGGATTAGTATTTGCGATATCTATGTTGTCAAACATTTGTTATTTGTTTTCCCTTAATGATGGCTAACTACTATATATGTCTAATAAACGGTTGATATACGGATAGTTGTAATCAAATATAAGTATTTATTTTAAACTTTAGGTTTATTTGTTTTGACAAGAATTAATATTATTAGCTACTACAAGTTTAGTAAGTAGATTTGTTTGTTGTTTGTTTCGTGAGACACAAACCAAAGCCTAAGTGAGGTCGCTTCGTCGTTCCTCCTCGCGATGACGAGAAAAAACTAATGAACATCTCTGCAAATAACCAATATTATAAAGATGCTGAAATAAATTCAGCAAGAGCAAAGGCAACAAATGACTAATCTAAATATATATCTTTCATGGCATTTGGCTTGATTTCTACTTTGCCTGTTTCTTCATTTTTATATATTGAGAAATCTGATATATTTGACTGTGTAATATCTTTATTATCATCATTTAGGTCTAAACCATATCTTTTATAAGCTGGTTCTCTTTCTAACTCGTGCAAACTAATATTGTTATTCTTTTGCATTTCTACTGCAATGCGTTTTTTTATCAGTTCTTTTTCTAAGTCTTGTGTTTCAAAAGCATCTTCATCTGCTGCAATTTCATTCTGATTGACATCTAATTCGTATAAAGAAAATTGGTCTTCTACTTTAGTAGATTTTTGTATTATTTCATCTTCGTCTTCCTCACTATTGTCAAACAAATCAAACACTACTGTATTTCTTGGTTTTTGTACGAGTTTAATTTCTTCAACTACTTGCTTTTCTTCTTTTTCTACTTGGCTTACTACTACTTTTGGTGTAGTAATTTCTTCTTGCTCTTCTTGTTGTTGACTTAAATTATGAACTACCTTGTTTCTTTCTACTTGTACTTTTTTCTTGCGTTGCTTAGAAGTTTCGCCAGTTTCAAATCCAGTAGCTATTAAAGTAATTGCTATATCATCTCCTAGTGATTCATCTTTACAAACACCCCAAATTAATTCGCAATCAGACTGTGTTTCGTCTTGTACTGTTTCGGTAATTAAATCTAATTCACGCATTTTAAATGTATTACCATAAGATATATATAATACAACTCCTTTCGCTCCATAAATATCTGTATCTTCTAGTAATGGTGATGTGATAGCAGACTGAATGGCTTGTTCTGCTCTATCTTCGCCACTGCCTCTGCCAATACCAATAAGTGCTACACCACTAGCTTCCATAATTCTTTTAACATCGTTGAAGTCGACATTAATTTTACCTGGTTTGGTAATGATTTCGGTAACACCTTTTGCTGCAGTTGCTAAAATATCATCTGCTTTAGAAAATGCTTCATCAATATCTAAGTCTGGATAAATATCGTATAATTTATTATTAGATACTACGATTAAAGCATCTACATTTTCTTTCATATTTTCGATACCATGTTCTGCTTTAATGCGTTTTGGTTTTCCTTCATTATTAAAAGGCATGGTTACAATTCCTACGGTAAGAATATCCATATCTCTGGCTACTTTTGCTACGATTGGACCAGCACCAGTTCCAGTACCACCACCCATTCCTGCAGTAATAAATACCATTTTAGTATTGTTGCCTAAGTACATTCTTATTTCCTCTTCTGCTTCGAGTGCCGCTTTTCTACCTTCTTCAGGATTTGCACCAGCACCTAATCCTTCTAACAAAGAAACACCTAACTGAATTTTTGTAGGCACACCACTTTTTTCTAAGTCTTGTTTATCTGTGTTGCAAACAGCAAAGTTTACGCCAGGTATGCCTTGCTCATACATGTAGTTAACTGCATTGCAGCCACCGCCACCAACGCCAACTACTTTTATTATTGAATTATATTCACTAAACATTTCGAATTCCATAATGTTATATTTTAAATATCTGTAAAATCGTTATCATCTTTTAACCAATCGCCAATTCTTTTTCCCCAAATAGACACCAAAGATTTCTTTTTATCTGTGTTTTTATTTACTTGTGGTTCAATTATTTTTTCTTCAGGAATAGAAAAATCTTCTTCTTTTTTGTTGATGTCTTCTTCAACTATTGGATTTACTATTTCTGTTTTTGGCGTTTCTGTTTTTACTTCGGTTGTTGTATTATTTGTAGTAGCAGGCACATCGCATAGTGATTCTTCGTCTTGTAATTTGAACGCTCTAATAACTAAACCAATACCTGTTGCGTACATTGGATTTTCGATTTCTTTTAATCGTGTGTGTGCTAAGTGTTCTTTTGGCAAACCTACTCTTGCAATTTGACCTGTTTCCATTTCGGTAAGTTGTACTAAATTTTTTAGTTGTGAACCTCCGCCTGTTAACACGATACCACTGATTAATTTTTTTCCGTAGCCCGATAATTTGATTTGATAATCGACATGTGCTAAAATTTCTTTCATCCTTGCACTGATTACTTTTGCTACGCTTAGTAAGTTTAATTCTTTATTATTTCCGCTACGAACACCTTGTATAGAAACATGTTGGTTTCTAAGTGCTTCGAAAGGAATAGCATAACCGTATTTTACTTTAAGTACTTCTGCTTGTTCTTTCAAAATTCTAAAATCTCTTAAATCTTCTGTAATGATATTTCCACCAAAAGGAATTACAGCAGTATGACGAATAGTATTATTTTCGAAGATAGCCACATCTGTAGTTCCACCACCAATATCAACCAAAGCAACACCAGCTTCTAACTCTTGTGCATTTAATACTGCATCTGAAGAAGCCAATGGTTCTAATTCAATGCTTGCCACTTCTAAGCCAGCTGCTTTAATACACATTTCTATATTTTGAATAGCTGCTTCTGCACCTGTGATGATATGAAAGTTGCCTTCCATTTTCACGCCCATCATTCCAACTGGATCAGAAATATTAGGTTCATTATCGATGATATATTCTTGTTGTAGCACATGAATAATTCTATCACCTGGAGGCAATGCTATTTTGTATGACTCTTCTTTAAGTCGTTTTACATCTTCGTGTGTAATCCAAGAATCTACATTGGTTCTGTTAATTTGGCTTCTGTTTTGCATACTCTTGATATGCTTCCCAGCAATACCAACATGCACTTTTTCAAACGAAATTCCAGATACTTTTTCAGCTTCGGCAACTGCTTTTTTGATAGACTCTACCGTTTTAGTAATATTGATAACCACACCTCTTTGAACGCCAAAAGATGGACATATACCAATACCTAAAATTTCAACTTTGTTGTATTGATTTCTTCTAGCTACGAGTGCAGCTACTTTAGATGTACCTATATCGATAGCACATACTACATCATTAAACTTTGATTTTACATTATTATTTGTTTCCATTGGATATGTTTTGCATATTTCTTAAAATTATTTTAAACCCACTAATTGTTCTTTATACATAATGTTGATAACCTTGTATTTTTCCCAACCCACTTTAGTCAACACTTCTTTATAAAATATCTTTAAACGATTAAATTTATCTTCTAAATCTTTGTCATCACCAATAACGATAGTATGTTCCGCCAATCTTGGTATTAATTCAATTTGATTTTTACTATTGATATTAATCTGTCCGACTAAAGCATTCATGAACTCGTCTTGTTGCATGGTTTTAACAGTCTGTAACACTTGTAGCAACTTTACATTATTAATCGTATCATTTTTTATATATTTTTGATTTATTTTTCCTGTAATAATTGGAACTTTAACTGTATAATTTTTTGATGTAGGAAACATTACTCCTTCATTATCTATATAAAAAGATGATTGACCACTTGCAAATACACGAGCAATTGGAGTTCTTGGTGTAACTTTGACTCTAAGTAGATTGTTATTGTCTAAAAATGCCTGTGCTGATTGAACAAAAGGAATTTTTGAAACACTTTGTTCTATATCTTCGAGTTGTTTGCCTGATACTGAATTATTGTGTACTGGATAATATTTTACTATATAATAATAAATATCATCTTTAGTAATTAATAAGTTATCTGCACCTTGGCTAAATTCTATTTGTAAATCGGAGATACTTTTATTATCTCTTTTATTTTTAGCAATAACAATACTGGCTACAAATACAATGAGTATTGTAAAAAAAACAATTTTAATCAATATGTTTTTTACTACTTTATTCATTTGTTAGCATTGTTTTTATATCGTCAATTAATAAGTTAATATCGCCAGCACCTACTGTTAAAATAATTTCTTTTTCATTGATATTTTTGAGTGTATTGACTAGTGCTTCTTTTGCTACAATTTGTTTCTTTGTTGTAGTAATCTCATCTAAAATAAGTTGACTTGTAACACCTTCGATTGGCAATTCTCTTGCTGGATAAATATCAAACAACAAAACAGTATCTGCTAAAGATAATGATTGAGCAAATTCTTTGTAAAAATCTTTAGTTCGAGAATACAAATGAGGTTGAAAAACAACAGTTAATTGCTTGTTTGGATACAACTCTTTTACTGCATGAATTACTGCTTCTAATTCTTTTGGATGATGTGCATAATCATCAATTAAAATATATTTATTAGACTGATGATGAATTTCGAATCTGCGTTTAACACCTTTGAATGTAGCCAAAGCAGTTTTAATATGTTCCGTATCAATTTCTAATAAATATGCAATAGTTACAGCAGCTAATGCATTTTCTATATTATGTTTTCCACCGTAGTAGTAATGAATATCTGCAATGCTATTCCCATTTACATTAATATCAAATACATAACTATTATTTTCAATTCTAAAGTTTTGTGTATATACATTTGCATTAGTATCGTTAAAATGATAGCTTATGTTTTTTACTTCTGGATTGAGTAATTCTTTTTTTACAGATAGATGATGTACAATACAACCATCATTTTTAATATTATATGTAAAATTAGTAAATGATTTTTCAATAGCACTTAAATCGCCATAAATATCTAAATGATCTGAATCGATTGCCGTAATGATAGCCAAGTTTGGTTTTAAAGACATGAAACTTCTATCAAATTCATCTGCTTCAACCACTGCATATTGATTGCCAAATAAGAAATTGGTATTGTAGTTTGTAGCAATTCCACCTAAGAAAGCAGCCACATCTTTATTGGCTGTTTTTAATATATGTGTAACAATAGATGCTGTAGAAGTTTTACCATGCGAACCAGCCACTGCAATTTGAAAGTATTGATTAGCAATTTCGCCAAGTACAACTGCTCGTTTTTTTATAGTAAAATTATGTTCTAAATACCAATTATATTGTATATGATTTTTAGGAATAGCTGGTGTATATATAACTAAATCTGCATTTTTATTTAGTGTATCGATACTATCTTCAAAAGTAATGGTAATACCTTCTTGTTGTAACTGATTGGTTAGTTCTGTTGGTGTTTTATCATAACCAGTAACTTGTACACCAATTTTATTGAAGTACCTTGCCAAAGCACTCATTCCGATACCACCGATACCTAGAAAATAAACTTGTTGTATGTTATTAAAGCTATGCATTGATTTTTTGAATTATAGTTTGAGCAATAGTATTGGCTGCATTATTTTTAGCTAGTGACTTAATATTATTGCTTAGTGATTGTAATTGTTGTTCGTTGTTCATTAGCTGTAATAAGGTAGTACCTAATACTTGCGTTGCTTCATTATCTTTTACTAAAACAGCTGCATTTTTGTTGACTAAAGCCATTGCATTTTTAGTTTGATGATCTTCGGAAACATTTGGAGATGGAATTAAAATACAAGGTTTGCCAATAACACAAAGTTCAGAAATTGACAAAGCACCAGCTCTTGAAATAATAACATCTGCAACCGTATAAGCTAAGTCCATTTCTTTAATGAACTGCATAATTTTTAAGTCGTTTGGTGCATTAGGAATTTCTTTTACAATATTATCGTAGTAAAATTTACCTGTTTGCCACAAGATTTGATAGTCATTATTGATCCAATCTTGATAGAATTTTTGAACACTTTGATTAATGGTTCTTGCACCTAAACTTCCACCAATAATTAATATTGTTTTTTTAGTATTATTTAGATTAAAATGTGAATATGCATTGTTTTTATCAATATTTGTTTGAACTATATCTTTTCTAATTGGATTTCCTGCTAGTACAATTTTATCATTAGGAAAAAATTGGTTCATATGCTCGTAGCTTACAAAAATAGTATTGGCAAATTTGGATAGAATTTTATTGGTAATTCCTGGATATGAATTTTGTTCTTGAATAAATGTTTTAATTCCCATTAAAGCTGCTACAAATAAAGTTGGAGCACTAGCATATCCACCAACACCAATACAAGCATTTGGTTTATAGTTTTTAATAATTTTATATGCTTGAAATAAACTTTTTAGAACTTTAAATGGCAATAATAAATTTTTTGGTGATAGACTTCTTTGCAAACCAGCAACATCTAGTCCTTTGATATTATAACCAGCAGCTGGTACTTTTTCCATTTCCATTTTGCCATTAGCACCAACAAATAAAATTTCGTTATTGGTATTAATTGCTTTTAAAGCATCTGCAATTGCAATAGCAGGAAATATGTGACCACCAGTTCCACCTCCAGAAATAATAAATTTATATGTTTTATTTATATTATCCAATTTCTTCTAATTTTTGTTTTCTCCTTCTTGTTTTAACTGGTTTTTCTGCTTCTCTTTCTTCTACAAAACTGCTTACGCTTAATATTATTCCTAATGCAAAAGAGTTGAATAAAATACTTGTTCCTCCCCAACTTATAAAAGGTAAAGTAATTCCTGTGTTGGGTAATAGGTGTACATTTACACCCATGTGTATTACTGCTTGAAGTGTAATACTGACTCCTAGTCCGACTGCCATTAAAGCACCAAAAGCCCTTGGACTTTTCTTGACTAATAGTATCACCCTATATAAAAAGAAAAGATATAAAAATAAAACAAATGCTCCACCTATTAATCCGTACTCTTCTATTAATGTAGCAAAAATAAAATCAGAAAAAGCATCTGGTAAGAAGTTGCATTGCGTACTTTTTCCTGGAGCAATTCTAAAAATTCCACCTTTAGCCATAGCAATATTGGCTTGTTTCTGTTGGAAAAATTCATCAGAACTATAATCAGGATTCATCCAAGACTCAACACGATGTAACCAAACATCGGCTCTACCATGGTCTGGTCTGAAAAACCAAGAGAAAGTAAAGACAGCTGATAATGCTACGATTCCTGCAAAAGCAATTGCCATCATATACTTTACACTTACGCGACCAATGAATAAAATGACCATACAAGTCATAAATAGAATCATGGCTGTTGAAAAATTATCGACTAAAATGAGTGCACAAATACCTACAATTGGCAACATTAAGTTGATACTTACTTCTTTAAAATTTTTAATCTCTCCTTGTTTTTTTGATAAAGTTCTTGCTGTAAACATAATGAGTGCTAGTTTAGCAAAATCAGAAGCTTGAAAAGTAATTCCGATAACAGGAATTTCTACCCAACGACTTGCTTCATTTCTAGTAACACCAAAAAACATTGTATATAATAAAAGTGGTACTGAAAGTATTGCCAACAACTGAGCAATTCTTGAAAAATAACGATGGTCTAATCTGTGAACGAAATAAATTACCGCCCAACCCAAACACAAATAGAAACCATGTCTTAATAAAAAATATTCGGTGCCAAGGTTAGCTCCTTTATAAGCCAAAGACCTAGTAGAGCTATATACCAATAGCAAAGAAAATATACTTAGTGCTACAATAATATACCAAATATATTTATCTCCTTTAATATTATTTATTAAATTTTTAATCATTATAATTTAAAGTGAACGAACAAATTTTTTGAATTGATTGCCTCTATCCTCGTAATTATCAAATCTATCGAAACTAGCACAACATGGAGAAAGTAAAACGACATCGCCTTTATCTGCAATATTATATGCTAATTTTACAGCATCTTCCATGTCTTTTGAGTCGACAATATAACCAACAACATCGCTAAATGCTTGATGTAGCGTTTCGTTATCTTCGCCAATACAAATAATAGCTTTTACTTTTTCTTTAACTAAATCTTTGATGAGCGTATAATCGTTTCCTTTGTCTACACCACCAAGCAAAAGCACCGTTGGTTTAGTCATAGATTCGAGAGCAAACCAAGTAGAGTTAACATTGGTAGCTTTAGAATCGTTGATAAAATCGATATGCCTTACAGAAATGACATACTCTAAACGATGGTCCATGTTTTTAAAATCTTGAAAACTCTCTCTTGTTTTTTCGTTTCTTACATCTAAAATTTTTGCGGAAATACCTGCTGCCAAAGAATTGTAGGTATTGTGAATTCCTTGAATGCTTAATTCGTTTAATGACATACTAAAATTATTTTTATTGAGTTGGATAATTAATTCGTTATTGTTTACAAAACCACCTTCTTCTAATTGTTTATAATAAGAAAAAGGAATTAATTTTGATTGTATATTATATTTATTTAAATTATTAATTGTATATGGATCGTCTATATTATAAATTAGATAATCTGAATTGGTTTGATTTTTAGTGATATTAAATTTTGCATCGATGTAGTTTTGAACATCGTAGTTGTATCTATCTAAATGGTCTTCTGTGATATTAGTAATGATAGCGATGTGTGGTTTGAAGTGTTGAATATCATCTAACTGAAAGCTACTGATTTCTAGCACGAAATATTGATAATCTCTTTCCCAAACTTTTTTAGCAAAGCTATCGCCAATATTGCCAGCAAGTGCTACATCAAATTCTGCTTTATTCAATATGTGATAAATTAAAGCTGTAGTTGTTGTTTTTCCATTAGAACCAGTTATAGCAATAATAGTAGCATTGGTATATTGAGCAGCAAACTCAATTTCTGACACTATAGAAATATTATTTGCTTTTATTTGTTGAATAATTGGCGCTTTATTTGGAATGCCTGGACTTTTTACAACAATGTTTGATTGTAGTATTTTTTCGGTAGTATGTTGTTTATCTTCAAAAGGAATATTATATTTATTTAATTCCTCTTTATATTTGTCTTTAATTAAATTAAAATCAGATACAAAAACAGTATAGCCCTTTTGCTGTGCTAATAAAGCAGCACCAACTCCACTTTCGCCTCCACCTAATATGACTATATTTTTACTCATTATATATTATCTAATTTTTAATGTTACAAATGTGATTACTGCTAATAGAATACTTACAATCCAAAAACGAGTAACAATTTTAGATTCGTGCATTCCTTTTTTCTGAAAATGGTGATGTAATGGCGACATTAAAAACACGCGTTTACCTTCTCCATATTTCTTTTTCGTATATTTAAAATAAGCTACTTGAATAATTACTGATAAATTTTCTGCTACAAAAACACCACATAGAACTGGAAGTAATAATTCTTTTCTAACAATAATTGCAATAGTTGCAATAACACCACCTAGCATTAAACTGCCTGTATCTCCCATAAAAACCTGAGCAGGAAAAGCATTGTACCACAAGAAACCAATACACGCACCAATGATAGCAGCACAAATAATTACGACTTCTCCAGACTCTGGAATATATAAGATATTTAGATAATCTGCTAGATTGATATTACCAGAAACATAAGCAAAAACAGCAAGTGTTATTACTACAATTGCAGAAACGCCAGAAGCTAATCCATCAATTCCATCAGTAAGATTGGCTGCATTTGATACTGAAGTTATTATAAAAATAACTATAGGAATATAAATTAACCAACCCCACTTTGTATAATTTTTAATAAAAGGTTTTAATATTTTAGCATAATCTAATTGATTATTTTTAAAGAAAGGTACATTGGTTTCTACAGCTTGAGTTTCGTGTGATAAGAACTTATCGCCTACTCTAATGCCTTTGTCTTTATACATAATTGTAGAGCTAGAAGAAACAGCTATAGGTTCTTTCCAATTGTCTACATCATTAGTTACAGGATTAATATTATATTCATAAACTGCATTAAAGTCTTTTACTCTAACATCATTATGGAAGTATAATACCAAGCCAACAATGAGTCCTAAAATAACTTGAGCTAAAATTTTAAACTTACCTCTTAATCCTTCTTTATCTTTTTTGAAAACTTTAATATAATCATCAATAAAACCAATAGCTCCCATCCAAAGTGTAGCAATTAATAACAATATTACATATACATTATTTAATTTAGCAAACAATAAAGTTGGAATTACAATTGCAGCAATAATGATTACACCACCCATAGTTGGCGTACCTTTTTTTTGAATTTGACCTTCTAGACCTAAATCACGAACACTCTCTCCTATTTGCATTCTTTGTAACCATTTGATTACACTCTTGCCAATAATCATAGAAATAACCAAAGACAATAAGATTGCCATTGCAGCTCTAAAGCTGATAAATTTTACTAAGTCACCACCAGTGATGTCGTATTGTTTCTGAAAAAAATCAAATATATGATATAACATTACTTATTCATTTCTTTAAAAGCTGATTGCAATATTGCTTTATCATCAAAAGGATGTTTTACACCGTTGATTTCTTGATATTTTTCGTGACCTTTACCTGCAACGAGAATAATATCATTAGGATTTGCTAAGCTTACTGCAGCTCTTATTGCCTCTTTTCGATTAGTAATAGCCAATACTTTATTGAAATTTTGTGGCGGCACACCTTTTCTCATTTCATCTATAATAGTATCAGCATCTTCGTTTCTTGGATTGTCTGCTGTGAAAATACTTTTAGCACTTAACTGCGAAGCAATGAGTGCCATTTCTGGTCTTTTAGTTTTATCTCTGTTTCCACCACAACCTACAACACAAATTACTTTTTCATTACCTGTTCTAATTTCGTTGATAGTATCTAGAACATTTTTAAGTGCATCTGGTGTATGTGCATAATCTACAATTCCTATTAAATTATGGTTGGAACGCAAAGTATCGAATCTGCCTTCTGCAGTTTTTAGTTTAGAAATCTGACTCAATGCTTCTTGTTCATCCATACCTAACTCAACACAAGCAGCAAAAATGAGTAGTAAATTATAAGCATTAAATCGACCTACAAGATGTGTATGAATATCATATTGTTTATATTTTAATACTAATCCTAAGAATGTATTTTCTAATATAGTGAACTTATAATCTGCATCTGATTTTATAGCTGCTGTTAGTTTTTTAGCATTGGTATTTTGTAGCATTACCAAGCCTCTTTTATCATCTGCATTGACAATAGCAAAAGCATTGTTTGGCAATTGGTCGAAGAATTTTTTCTTAGCAGTGATGTAGTGATTAAAATCTTTGTGATAATCTAAGTGGTCATGTGAGATATTTGTAAACAAAGCACCTTTAAATTGCAAACCAGCAATTCTATCTTGATCTGCTGCATGAGAACTGACTTCCATAAAGCAATATGTACAACCTTCATCAACCATTTGAGCTAATAATTGATTTAGTATAATTGGATTTGGTGTAGTATGTGTAGATGGAATTACTGTATCGTTAATTTTATTTTCAATAGTAGATAGTAGCCCGACTTTATTTCCATTATTTTTATATAATTCAAAAATCAATGTAGCAATAGTCGTTTTTCCGTTGGTACCAGTAACACCAACTAATTGTAATTTTGTAGATGGATTATTGTAGTAGTTGGTAGCTAAAAGTGCTGTTGTTTTTCTAGCATCTTCTACTTGAATATAAGTAATATTATTATTGATAGTTTCTGGTAAATTTTCTACTACCACTGCAATAGCACCTTTTTCTATTGTTTGATTGATAAATTGATGACCATCTACTGCTACACCTTTAATAGCAATATAAACATCGTTTGTGGTAATTAAACGAGAATCTAATTGTAGTTTGTTGATTACAATATTAGTATTGCCTATAATTTTTATAGTAGAAATATTGGATAATATGTCTTGTAGTTTTTTCAATTTATTTTAATTCTAATAATATTAAATTATTTTTTATAATTGGTAAACCAGCACTTAATGATTGATTGAACACTTTTCCTTTTCCTGTAAATACCACTCTTAATCCTTTATTTTCTAGTAAGCTTAAAGCATCATCTATTAGCATGCCTTTTACATTTGGTACTTTTTTATCTTCATCTTGAACAGCAATAACATTAGTACTATTTTTATTATTAAACTTCACATCAATAAAATTCCAATTATTATTAACTTGTGGCGATGTATTGTTAAAGAAGCCAATGATTTGTAATGCATCGAATTTATTAGCAGAAAATATTGGTGGATTTACATAAGCATATAATGTATCTTTATTAATTGCTTTATTATTTTTAATATTTGATGTGATAATTTTATCTGCAATAGTTTTAAATACTGGAGCAGCAATAGCACCACCAGAAGTATGTTCTCCTTCTACACCAGCAATAGTTACTATGCATGAATACAATGGATTGTCTGCTGGAAAAAATCCTACAAAAGTTGATAAATTTTTATTGGTATAACCTTTATTATCGAAACTCATTTTAGCTGTACCTGTTTTACCAGCAATACGATAAAATGGTGTACGAATTTTTCTACCTGTACCTTTACTGTCTTCGACCACTGCCAACAAAATTTGTGTAGCATAGTTGGCTGCCTTTTCAGAACATATTTTAGTTTTATTACTCTTTGGCGAAAATGACTCGATAGTTTTATTATTTTCTGTAATACTTTGCACCAAGTAAGGTTGCATTCTAGTGCCTTTATTGGCAATAGCATTGTAGAATGTAAGAATTTGTAGTGGCGTAAATTTGACTTCGTAACCATGAGCCATCCAAGGAAGAGACATAAAACTCCACTCTTCTGGATTTCTAATAAAAGGTTGTGGTTCTCCTTCAATTTCAATATGCGTTTTATCTGTCAATCCAAATTGAGATAATTTAGTATAGAATTTTTTCTTATTATCTTTATAATTATAATGTAACCATTTAGCAATAGCTACATTTGAAGAAATTGCTAATGCTTTTGCTGGTTTTAAGAAAGTGTATTGTGTGTTATGACCATCGTCTGTTAATACATTATTATTAAAGACAGCTCTAGCATAATTGGTGTTGATAGAATCTTCTAAATCAATTTTTCCATCATCAAACAAAGCTAAGTAAGCCGCAGTTTTAAAGACAGAACCTGGTTCGTTGCTCAATCCTACTGCGTAATTATATTTTTCTGTATAGTTGCCTTCTGTAGTTTTTCCGAGATTTGCCATTGCTTTAATAGCACCAGTTTTTACTTCCATAATAACAGCACAACCTAAATCTGCATTAGTACTTTTAAGTGCATCTGCTAATGTGTTTTCAGCAATATCTTGCAACTGAATATCTAAAGTAGTAACAATATCGTAGCCATTTTTAGGTTCGATTTGACCTGTTTTTTTAATAGGAATCCACTCGCCACCAGCAATTCTTTGTTTAAGAATTTTACCATTTGTTCCAGCCAAATATTGGTTATAAGTAGATTCTAGTCCAATATCTTGAGCGTTATCTCGCACATAACCAATGGTACGATGTGCTAACATACCAAAAGGCATTTTTCGTTTAGGATCTTCGATAACGATTAAACCTCCTTTGTATTTTCCTTCTCTAAAAAGTGGCCAAGTTTTCACTTTATTAAGCAACATATAATCTGCATTTCTATAAATTAGATGCCATCTTTTGCCTAATTTTCTCGCAGTATATAATTCATTTCTATATTGACTCTCCGTTTTTTTTCCGAAATATTTTGCCATGTAATACGCTAGAGAATCAACATTTTTATCGAAGATTTCATCTGTCATTGCCGTAGAAGCAAAATCGCAACGCAACTCGAAATAAGGAATTGTAGTAGCTAGTAATTTATCATCGGCAGAATAAATATTTCCTCTTTCTGCTTCTATATCAAAGATTTTAGTAGATAATGAATCGGCTAAATTTTTCCAATAATGGCCTTTATATGATTGAATACTATATACTTTAAATATTATAGCAATACCAAATACCGCACAGATAAGTCCGATAAAGTATACACGCAATAATATGTTTGTTTTAATATTCATTAATTATTCTTTGATATATTCAATTTTCTTAGGTGGTTCTATCGCTGCATTAATTCCGTATGGTGCTAACAGTTTTTGCATTTCGCTTTGCTTTGTTTTATAATTAAAATCTGCTTTTTCAGTCATGTATTCCCAACGCAATTCTTTTATATTTTCTTTTTGAACAGTAATTTTCCTGCTCATTCGTTCTGCTAAATGTGTATTGAAAATTTCTATCAATCCAATACCTAAAAAGAGTATTACAAAGAATGCATTTTTGAGTACTTGAGCATAAGACACCCAATCTGCCAAACCAGTAACGCGAAGAAAACCTTCAACTACTCTTTGTAATTGACTTTTTTGAATTGATATGTCTTTTTCTTCTTCCAATATTATTTTAATTTATATTTTTTCTGCAATTCTTAGTTTTGCACTTCTAGCTCTTGGATTTTCTTTCAACTCTGCTTCTGTTGCAACTATTGGTTTTTTGTTAATGACTTTAAGTGTGTGATTATAATTTCCGAACACATCTTTTTGTGGTTGTCCTTCAAATACGCCAAACTTAAAATAGTTTTTAACTGGTCTGTCTTCTAAAGAGTGATAAGTTAGAATGACTAATCGTCCATCTGTAGTTAGTAATTCTGCTGCTTGTTCTAAGAATTCGTGTATTGCTTGAATTTCGTCGTTAACTTCTATTCTTATTGCTTGAAAAACTTGTGCTAAATATTTTGGCAGTTTTCCTTTATGTACACTTGTAGCAATATTTACTAGTTGAGCAGTAGTATCTATTAATTGAATATTTCTTTCTTCTATAATTTTATTAGCTAATTGTTTTGCATTAGGTATTTCGCCATAGATTTTAAATATTCTAATTAAATCTTCTAACTGATAGTGATTGATGATTTGATGTGCAGACAAGTCTTGAGATTGATTCATTCTCATATCGAGTGCTGCGTCAAATCGAATAGAAAAACCTCTACTTGGCTCATCAATTTGATATGAAGAAATACCAAAATCTGCTAATATTCCATTTATGCTATTAACATTATAAAACTTCAAATATCTTTTTAAGTTTCTATAATTACTTTGAATCAATTGAAATCTATCATCGATAATAGTGTTTGCTTGAGCATCTGTATCTGTATCGAAAGCAAATAGTTTACCATCTTTACCTAGTGCTTTTAATATCTCTTTAGAGTGACCGCCTCCACCAAAAGTAACATCAATATAAATTCCATTTGGAATAATATTTAATGCATCTATACATTCATGTAGCATTACTGGTTGATGATAAGTACTAGTCATTTTTTAGCTTGCTCCATATTTCATCGGCCATATCGCTAAAATCATCTGGTTCTTGAATGGTATCATAGTAAGTATTACTATCCCAAATTTCAATTACATCATGAAAAGCGAGTATGACTACCTCGTTAGTAATATTGGTTTTTTCCATTAATCGTTTTGGAATTAAGATTCTGTCGTTGCTATCCGTTTCTGTTTGTGTAGCCATTTGATAGAAAAATCTGAGGAACTCTCTTTCTTTAGTTTTGAAATAAGAGAGCTTGTTCATTTCTTCGGTAATAGCATTCCACTGATTGATTGGATATAGTCGCAGACATTTTTCCAGTCCTTTGTTAATGACAAATTTTTTGTTTTGGTCTTCTAGTTGTTTCAATAAATCGCTAGGCAAACGCAATCTGCCTTTGTTATCTACTTTGACTTGATATTGACCTGTATAAGTTGCCATTAGTAGGAAAATGATTAATCATGTCAAAATTAAAACAAAATCGCCACAAATCTCCACCTAACACCACTTTTTACCCTAGTTAAAATACTAACAAACAGCCAAAATGTTAATAACTCGGTTAATAAATATGTAATAAGTGTGTAAGAAACTGATAAATGCTTGGTTTTATTCACCTGTTTATCAACAATAAGTTTATACACAAATAGCAATTTTGTGCAGAAAAAGGTGGTAAGATGTGGTAAGATTTTGGTGAAATAATAAGAAGATGTGGTAATTGACCAATTAATTTAATAATAGAGTTAGAGATATATAGCCACAGATTTTGGATATATAATGGTTGTGTGTGATAAAATTTAGATAAGGTAATATCTCTATTATCTAAAAATCCAATTCAAATTCTTTGATGAATGATTTGATGTGTTCATTTTCTTGAATCAATTCTTCTAATCGGTCTATTGGTCGCTTGTATTTAACTTCTTCTGCGTCGTCTGGTTTTTCTAATATAAACTCAATAGGAATAATATTTTCAGTGGTGTGATGCAATAGAAATCTTATCAATTCCATTTTTTGCAACTTTAACATTTCTAATGCTATATTATTATCTTCTTTAAAAAAGATAGTCCCATTTTCTAGCAAAGGTTGTTGTCTTTCTGCTACGCTAACAAATGAGCTTTGTGCTGAAGTTCTTATTGAGTCTATAAAATCTTTCCAGAGTTTATTAAGGTTTTCTTGATTCAACACGACTTGATGACTATTGTCTTCTTCTAATAAAATTTCGCTATTGGCATCTTTTAAAAGACTAGCAATTGAAGTTTTTGATTTTAATTTCTTCCGTGTAGCTTTTTCAATAACTGCTTGGTTGGGAATAGTTTTGTCTACTTCTTCTACTTTAGTAGTAACTGCAATCGTTGGTTCTTCCTGAACATTATTTTCTTCTGGAATCTCTTCTGCAAAAATTCGCTGCTCAATAGTGTTTGATGCTTGAACTTGTTGTCGGAATGCTTTATAAGTTTCTAGTAGTGCTTTTAGTTTTTTTTTTCGCCAAGCAACAATGATAAGGTTTGCTCTATCTGCTGATTTAAAAAGCATAATTTGAGCAAAGCCATTTCTACTAATAACCTTTTGTTTTTTGCAGTTTTATATTCTACATCACATTGATTAAGAATATTGAGTGCATTTAATAAAAATGTTTCTGGAATGATTTGTGCTTGCTCTTGATATTTTAGTTTTAAGTCTTCGCCAACTTCTAACAAAGCTAATGTTGCTTCATCTTTACACAACAATAAATTTCTACAATGATTGGCTAAACCATTAATGAAAATTTCGCCATCAAATCCGTTTTTTATAATTTCATTGAAAGCAATTAGCGTAGCTGTATTATCTTCTGCAATTAAATAATTGATGATATTAAAATAGTAATCGTAATCTAATATATTTAAATTAGATATTACATCTTGATAGGAAACTTTATCGCCTGCAAAACTTACAATTTTATCAAACAAAGACAAAGCATCACGCATTCCACCATCTGCTTTTTCTGCTATGATATGTAATGCAGATGATTCTGTAGTAATATTTTCTTGTGTGGCAATATGTTCGAGTTGTTTTACAATGTCTTCGTTGCTAATGCGTTTAAAGTCGAAAATTTGACAACGAGACAAAATTGTAGGAATAATTTTGTGTTTTTCGGTAGTTGCCAAAATAAAAATGGCATAGCTTGGTGGTTCTTCAAGTGTTTTTAAAAAAGCATTAAACGCACCAGATGACAACATATGTACCTCATCTATAATATAGACTTTATATTTACCACTTTGAGGTGGAAATCGGACTTGGTCTACCAAAATTCTAATATCGTCAACGCTATTGTTTGATGCAGCATCTAGTTCAAACATATTGAATGATGCATTTTGTGCAAATGACATACAAGAATTACATTGGTTACAAGGTTCTTTTTCTGGTGTAGGATTTTCGCAGTTAATGGCTTTGGCTAAAATTCTAGCACAAGTAGTTTTTCCAACACCTCTTGGTCCGCAAAACAAAAATGACTGTGCTAACTTGCCAGAATTAAGTGCTTTTTTTAAAGTTTCAGAAACTTGCTCTTGACCAACTACTTCAAAAAAAGTACTTGGTCTGTATTTTCGTGCCGAAACAATGTAATCACTCATCTGATGCAAAAATAAGAAAAAATGCAGTACGCTAAAGTTTAAGTATTGTTTTAATTTTTAACAAACATTATTTTTCGTTGGTAAGTATTTGTATCTTTGTGTACCAACCAGATGAAAGCAGTAAAAATTTTTATATACATTATACTTATATTGATTGCAGTACTTGTTGCAATTTTATTTTTAAAGTTTAGTACCATTGGTAAAGCTGTTAATGTTCAGTCAACTTCGCCATATATACTTCAAAATCAACATGAAAAAAATATACGATTGACTTATTTAGGTACTAGTTGTTTTATTATTGACTATGATGGAAAACAGTTGGTGTGCGATCCATTTTTTAGCAATCCGAGTTTATTAAGTGGAAGTGTTGGGAAAATAAAATATAAAAATTTAAATACTATATTAGATAGTGTTTACTACAATAATGTTCAAATGATTACTGTATCGCATGGACATTATGATCATTGTTTAGATATTGCTAGTTTCGTTAATCAAAAAGATAGTTTTTCGGTTGTAACATCTTCTTGTACTTTGAGTGAATTGCATGGTCTTTTAGATGAACACAAAAGCAAATACATTGCAAGTGATGCTAATATTGAACGATGGATTTATAGCAAAGACAGTACCTATAGAGTACAACCAATATTGAGTCCACATGGTCCACATTTTGCTAATGTAGTGATGTTTAATGGTTGTTATGCTGACAACTTGAGTGTGTTGCCAAGTAAGTTGTATCAATGGCAAGCTGGTCCGAATTTTTCTTATGTCATAGATATTTTACAAGCTGATACGATTTACTATAGAATGCTATTGAATACTGGACAGATACCTCAAGAGAGTTATGGCATTTTAAAAACACTTGGAGAGCAAAGACCGTTTGATATGTTGTTGCCTATTTATTGGAAAGAAAAAGCTTGTGATGAAAAAATGCAACAACTCAATAGTATGCTACAACCTAAAATTGTTTTAATGCAACATTGGACTAACTTTTTTAAGAATAGTGATAAACCAGTACAGTATTTAAAATCATCACATATAGAAGAGATGTTGCCTATGTTTAGAGCTGATAGTATTCCTGCTTATATTATGTTGCCTTTTACTAGTGTTGAGTTGTAGTATTTTCTTGTTGTTTTGTGTGATAGGAAGCAAATTGCTATTTTTAAAAGTAGGTTCTAACTGCAAATTCAAATTGTTCAATAAAGATGTCTTTGAAATTAGAAATATTGTTTTGTTCATAGAATAACAACATCGCCTTTTTATAATCTATTGAGTCTACAGTTCTAAAAGATAAAGGACAGTAGTTATAGTTTATTAAGATAGAATTACTTACAATTCTTGCTGTTCTTTTGTTTCCGTCCATGAATGGTTGAATATAGGAAATCAAGACTAAGGCAAGCAATGCTTTTTCAAAAACAACTTTCTTATTGTTTATTACATTACATGCTTCTTTAAGTGCTTCTAATATCTGAAATTCATTGTCAAGAGGTTTGTAATTTGTTCCAGAAATACCAATGCGTCTTTTTCTCAAATTCCGCTCAACACCAAGTTCTTTAATTAGAATATTATGAATGTCTTCTATTTTTGATACAGTTAATGGATTTAAATAATCTTTATTCTCAATAATAAAATCAAGAGCATCTTTGTGATTTAAGAGCATTACTGCTTCTTCTTTTGTTTTTCCAGATGCCGTTTGCTTTTCTTTTAATAGTCGTTCAGTTTCTAATAACGAATAAGTATTGCCTTCAATTTGAGCAGATTTCCAGCTCAAGTCAATAGCTAGTCTTTCCAGCTCTTTTTGGTAATCAGTAGCACTTAAATCTTTAATATTAGATTCATATTCTTTTTGTAACAAATTGAGTTTTTCTAACTCGTTTTGAGTAAATACATTATTTTTATTTAGGATTTCATTAACTAATTCGAAATTGAAAGTTTCTTTAATTTGCCTTTCGTCAATTTCTTTTTCGTAATATTTATCAATATTTATTGGCTGGATAATTTCAAATGCTGGCGAAAGAAAATATTTTGTTCCTCTACCTTTACCTTGTGCAACCAAATAATTATCTGCAATTAATTTTGTTAAATTCCGTTTTAATGTAGCGTAACTATACGATGCAGAAATACCTTCAAAAATATCCTTTGAAGAACTTCCTCCATTTTTTCTAATAAAGTCAATAATCTGTCGGTCTCTTGTCTTAATCATTTGACTGTTTATGGCTCATAAATATAATATTTATAGCTCAAATATTGTTTATTTTGACTAGTTTTTTATTTTTGAATGAGCTATAAGTTATTTATTGACCTAGAATTTCTATAAAAAATACTGCCAATCTTTATCAATCAACTCTCTTCAAATGGTTCAATATGTATTAATACATCACTGATATTAGGAATGGTTTCCATTAAATGATCTTTTAAATGATGTGCAATTTCATGACCATCTGCTACAGAGATATTGCCATCTACTTCTGCATGTAAATCTATTAAATATTGCATACCAGATTTTCTTACAAAACATTTTTCTGTTGCTAGTATTCCATTTACTTCTAGTGATCTTACTCTTATCTCAGCAATCAAATCATCGTAAAAATGTTCGTCCATAATTTCGCCAAGTGCTGGTCTCAAAATTAAGTAACTATTATATAAGATAAATCCAGATGCAAATAAAGCAGCCCAATCATCTGCTACTTCAAAACCTTTTCCAAAAATAAGTGCTATACTAATACCAATAAATGCAGCAATAGAAGTTATAGCGTCGCTTCTATGATGCCAAGCATCTGCTTTTAATGCAGTACTATTAATTTGTTTGCTTTTTCTAACAATGTACTGATAAGACAATTCTTTCCAAATAATAATGACTGCCAAAACAATTAATGTCCATGCTTCTGGTGCTTCTTGGTCATCTGATAAAATGTTGATTACACCTTTATACGCAATTAAAAAGGCAGAAATCACCAAAAAAGCAACTATAAAAAAGGTAACTAATGGTTCTATTTTTCCATGACCATATGGATGATCTTCATCGGCTGGTTTATTAGAATATTTCAATCCAAATAGCAATAAAGTAGAAGACAGTACATCAGCAGAAGACTCAATAGCATCTGCAATGAGTGCGTAGGAATTGCCAAAAAAACCAGCTAACCCTTTGATTGTAGCTAGCAATAAATTGCCTAGTATACTAAGATATGTAGTTTTAATTGCAGTATTTGCAGCTTCCATAACTCAAAGATACTAGGAATTAGAATATTGCAGTGTTATAAAATATTGTTTAATTGTTCTTTAATCTTTTCTAGTGCATCTTTCATATTTACAACGATAGTTTGTATTGCTGCATCATTTGCTTTTGAGCCAATGGTATTTATTTCTCGTCCAATTTCTTGACAAATAAATTGCAGTTTTTTACCTTTATTATCATGAGATTCTTTAATATAGTTAAAAAAATAATTGCAATGTGTAGCCAATCTATCTTTTTCTTCACTAATATCTAATTTTTCTATATAATAAATAAGCTCTTGTTCAAATCTGTCTTTATCATAATTTATTGTAGCATTTTCAATAGATTGTTTTAATTTATCTGTTAACTTACTTCTTCTATCATCTTCTAATGGTGCAATTTTTTGTAGTAGTGATTGAATTGCTAACAGCTGACTTTCAATAAAATGGTATAAACTTTCGCCTTCTTTTTTTCTAAAAGTTACTACATCTTGAATTGTTTGCTCAAATGCTTTTCCAATAGTTATAGCTGCATTTTCATCAATAAAATCTAAATCGTTTTTACTTACTTCGTTCAATCTAATAATAGAAGGCAAGACATCACCCAAAGGAATTTGTTTTTCATCTGACAATGATTTTAACTGTTCATAAATAGAATATATTTTATCTATATTCAATATAGTATTATTCGTTATATTTTTTTCTTCATTAAAATAAACATCAATTTTTCCTCTAACTAATTGCTCTGCTATAGTTTTTCTCCAGTCTAATTCAAATACTCTCAAACTGTTTGGCAATCTAAAATTAATATCTAAACTTTTGCTATTCAGCGTTTTTATTTCAATACTATAATGAAAGTTGTTTAACAACACATTGGTCTTTCCATAACCTGTCATTGATTGTAGCATGGCTTTTTTTACAAATATGCAAAAAATTAAATGAACTGTTTTATATGTACTCAAAAATTAATAACAAAGCGTTAAACAAAAGCATTGTATTTTTGTTGAAGCATGGTGAGCAAAAAGATTGGTGTTTTATTGATAAACTTAGGTACGCCAGATAGTCCTAATCCAAAAGATGTATATAAATACTTATTAGAATTTTTAACAGACAAAAGAGTAATTGACTTTGGTTGGTTAAAAAGAAATTTGTTGGTAAGAGCAATTA
This sequence comes from Chitinophagales bacterium, assembly GCA_020636535.1. Lineage (NCBI taxonomy): Bacteria > Pseudomonadati > Bacteroidota > Chitinophagia > Chitinophagales > Chitinophagales bacterium. The sequence goes on along the minus strand of JACJXT010000011.1, from coordinate 517,001 downwards.
TTGTTCCAGCACGATATAAAAATTCTGCTAGAACTTATCAAGCAATTTGGGACAAGGAAAAAGGATCGCCATTAATGTATCATTCGCAAGAATTAGCTAAAAAAGTACAAGCTCAGTTAGGAGATGATTACATAGTTGAATTAGCCATGCGATATCAACAACCATCTATTGAGTATGCAATAAACCAACTACAAAACAAAAAGGTAGATAGAATTGTAGTAGTGCCTTTGTATCCACAATATGCTTCGTCTTCTACAGGAACTGTTTTAGATAAAGTAATGGAAATTACTAAAAAAGATTTAAGCGTTCCTGATTTAAGTTTGATAAAATCATACTACGACTTTGAACCTTTTATTGATGCTTGGGTTACTCAAATAAAAAAATATGATTATAAAAAATATGATAAAATTGTATTTAGTTATCACGGTGTTCCATTTCGACACTTAATAAAAGAAGATAAAAGCAAAAATATTTGCAAACCACAAAGTGCTTGTTGTAATATAATGACCAATGAAAATAAGTTTTGCTACAAAGCACAGTGTCATGCTACAACAAGAGCCATTGTAGATAAATTGCAACTAGACGCATCGCAGTACGAAATTGCGTTTCAATCTAGATTAGGAAAAGAAGTTTGGATAGAACCTTATACTGTTCACAGATTGCCAGAACTAGCAAAAGAAGGAAAGAAAAACTTGCTTGTAGTAGCACCATCTTTTGTAGCAGATTGCTTAGAAACTTTATACGAAATTCAAGTAGAATTAGAAGAGTTATTTGTAGCAGCTGGTGGCGAAAAAATTCAATTAGTAGAAAGCTTAAACAGCAATGAACTTTGGACAAATGCAGTTTGTGAACTCATTAAACAACGATAGAAAAAGAACATCATGACCAACACATTACACAGCGATATTGATTTTATTTTTGATTTGAATATAACTAAAGATTTAAAACATATTGCAAAAAAAGTACTCCATGACGAAAGAATTTCATTTGATGATGGTGTATTGTTGTATGAAAAAGCAGACATTGGTTTTGTAGGAACATTAGCCAATTACATTAGAAATAAAAAACACGGAAACAAAACTTATTTCAACAGAAATTTTCATGTAGAGCCAACTAATATTTGTGTATATACTTGCAAGTTTTGTGCTTACTCTCGACTTATAAAAAACAGAGAAGAAGGTTGGGAATTATCTATTGATGATATCTTAAATATTATTAAAAAATATGATAATCAGCCAGTAACAGAAGTACATATTACAGGTGGCGTTATTCCAAAACAAAACTTTGAATTTTATACAGAGTTGTTTCAAAAAATAAAACAACATCGACCAGATTTACACATTAAAGCATTAACACCAGTAGAATATCATTATATATTTAAAAAAGCAAAGTTATCTTATAAAGATGGCATGAAAGCAATGCTTGATGCTGGTTTAAATTCGATGCCAGGTGGTGGTGCAGAAATTTTTCACGAAGATATTCGTCCAGAAATTGCTGGTGGAAAATGTAGTGCAGAAGAATGGTTGGCTATACATAAAGTATGGCATGAGTTAGGTCAAAAATCTAATGCTACCATGTTGTACGGACACATAGAACAGTTTTGGCATAGAGTAGATCACATGGAAAGATTGCGACAGCTACAAGATGAAACTGGTGGTTTTAATGCATTTATTCCTTTAAAATTTAGAAATCAGCACAACGAAATGCAACACTTGCCAGAAGTAAGCATTATAGAAGATTTACGCAATTATGCCATTGCCAGAATTTACTTAGACAATTTTGAACACATTAAATCGTATTGGGCAATGATTGGTAGAAATACTACACAGTTGTCGTTAAACTTTGGTGTAGATGATGTAGATGGTACAATAGACGATACAACGAAAATTTATTCTATGGCTGGAAGCGAAGAACAAACACCAGCTATGAGTACAAGAGAATTAGTGAATTTAATTAAAGCAGTAGGCAGACAACCAATAGAAAGAGATACATTGTACAATACCATTCAAGATTATAGCGATGTTGTTTTTGAAGAAGATGAAAAAAACAAAGCCAGAATGTATTAGTGGTTTTATACTTTATTCATTCTTTTTAAACTGCGGATAATTAATATAGTATACCTCTACATTTTGTATTATTTTTAATAAATTATAGTATTAGACCTCTTTCATAATAGATTTTAGGTATACATTTTCTTGCTTTTTACTTTTACTTCATAGCAGAAGTCTCTCACAAGAGAACGCTACAATAAGTTTAAACAGTTTTATTATTAGTATAGGCAAAGTGGACAAAATGGCTAAAAAGCATATAGTTATTATATTTAATGTTTTGAATAAAAAAAAATACATTTATTGTAGTCTTAAATCATCCTTTTCTTACATTACAAATGTAAAATGACGAGATAAAGTAGGAATTGTAAAATTATTAAATAAGCTCAATTTATTTTGATAGCTAATTGCTTTAGCGTAATTTCGTTGTATATTTTTGATTTATGATTGTAGATGATGCTTTGATTGAAAAATTATCTAATTTAAACAAATTAGAATTTAATGCAGATGAAAAAGAGTTGATTAAGGAAGACTTAACCAAAATTCTTAATTTTATGGAACAATTAAATGAGTTAGATACTGAAGGAGTTGAACCATTAAAATACATCAATGAAGATGTAAATGTGTTTAGAGAAGATGTAGTAAAATACTATATTACCAAGCAAGAAGCATTAGAAAATGCACCTATTAAAGACAGTGATTACATTAAAGTACCTAAATTTGTTAAAGCTAAATAGTGGAAGAAAACAAAGAAAAAGTAATTGAAATTCAAGGTATAAAACGAGAATTTAAACTAGGTAGCGAAGTAATTCAAGCTTTAAAATCTATAGATTTAAATATTTATAAAAATGATTATGTAGCACTAATGGGACCATCTGGTTCTGGAAAATCTACGCTAATGAATATTTTAGGTTGCTTAGATACGCCAAGTGCTGGTGCTTACTATTTAGATGGAAGAGATATTAGCAAACTCAACGACAATGAATTGGCAGAAGTACGAAACAAAAAAATTGGCTTTATCTTTCAAACTTTCAACTTAATACCACGATTATCTACTTTAGAAAATGTAGCACTACCATTAATTTACGCTGGTTGGAGCAAGAGCAAACGCATTGCAAGAGCTACAGAAGTTTTAGAGCAAGTTGGATTAGGCGAAAGGTTACAACACAAACCTAATGAATTATCTGGTGGTCAGCGACAAAGAGTTGCAGTAGCAAGAGCTTTGGTTAATAATCCATCTTTGATATTAGCAGATGAACCAACAGGAAATTTAGACACTAAAACTTCCTACGAAATTATGGCTTTGTTTGAAGAAATTCACAATAATGGCAACACTTTAGTTGTAGTAACACACGAAGAAGATATTGCTGCATACACACATCGCATTGTTCGTTTAAGAGATGGACTAATAGAAAGCGACAAGAAAAATGAAGATATTAGAAAAGTAGAGTTGGTGTAAAAGTTTCTGATTATTAATTGCCATTGTAACAATCTCAGACTATAAACTAAATAAAAATTATTTTACTAATTTCATTTATTTGTAAATTCTTTATGAAAAGATTCTGAAGTAAATTCAGAATGAGATTTGCTTGTTATAATATATCTTCGTCTATTGTTTGTGCAGCAATTTGTAATACTGCATTCCATGATAAATTGGTTTTGGCAAAATTTCTGCTTAATTGTGATAGTTTATTCCAAAGTACTTCATTATTCATTAAAGCTAAAACTGCAATAGCAAAATCGTCGGCATTGTCTTTAATCATTATTTCTTGTTCATCAGTAACAGCCAAACCTTCTACGCCAATGTTTGTTGTAACACAAGGAATACCTCTGTACATATATGAAATTACTTTAACTTTAATGCCACTTCCAAACAACAAAGGAGCAATAGCAACACTACATTGTTGAAAGTATGATTCTAGGTCTGCTACAAAACCAGTGAAAACAATATTAGGAAATTGCTGTGCTGCTTGTTTTAATCTTTCATCAGGATTTTTTCCAATAATATAAAATTTAGTATTAGGTTCTTTTTCTATAATTTGTTGCCAAATATGATTGATAAACCAAAGCAAACCATTTACATTAGCTTCCCAAGACAATGTGCCAACATACATAATTGCTTTATGATTTCTATTATATACTAAATCATTATTATCAATATAAGTATCGTCGCCAAGATGATAAGTTAAACGGAATTTATTTTTAGGAATACCTATTTGTTCTAAAATATGTTGGTCGTTTGGTGCTGCTAATATAACATCTGCATCGTTGCAATATTTTTTTTCTAGTTGTTGTACTTGGTAAGCTTGGTTTCTAAGTGCAAATCGTTTAAAATAATTTTTTTCTAACAAAGCAAATCGATACCACATTACAAATTCTGCATTGTGTTGATGCAATATCTTTTTTCCTTTAAACTCGTTTGGAATGTATTGATACATTTCTAAATGGTCTACAAAAACAGTGTCAATAGTATTCCAAATTGGTTGTAGCAATTCGTGCATTTGAGTAGAACGATTTCTATATTCATTCATAGAAATTTTTTGCAAATTGCTTTTAATGAATGTTTTGATATTTCTATCTACTGAAAAAGGAAAAGCTATAATTTTAATATTTGGAAATAACTTTTGAAACTTTGGTAACTCATTTACTTCTTCTTCTGATTTTAAGAAACAAGCAAGTGTAATATCATATTTAGTATAAAAATATTCTATTAATTTATAGGTTTTTATAATTCCTCCACTAATTGGTGGAAATGGTAATTGTGTAGTAAGGAATAAAATTTGTTTCATTATATAAACAATCAAAATTACGCATTAGAAGTTGAATGTAAAACTTTGAATTAAAAAATGTATTTTATTAGAAATAATGATAGATAAATAAGCTTGAGATGTCATTTTTCGTGCTGTCAGAAGTTTCCTTCTGACATTATTCTTAACAATACAATAATTGCTGTATTTTTTTATTTATTCTTACGCTTAATCATAAAAGTTCCAGTAAACACCAACTCTAAATGCTCTGTCTATATAACCATAATTTGGTGCTGTATAAATTCCTTTTTGCTTAAACATACCTTGACTGATGTGTTCAAATCGCATAAAAATATTGGTTTGTTTTACATTTAAAGTAAAAAAGGCATCTACAATTGGATAGTATTTGAGTTTTTCTTTGTCTTGCTGATAAAATGTTGCAAGTGCTGGTTGATAAGCATTAGCTTTAAAATTAGTATTGTAAAAAATATCAAAACCTATATGTGCGTTTAATTTACCACTGAACCAACCACCTTTGTAGTAAATACTTTCTTTCATTGCAAATATTGGTAATCTAACAATATCTTTATGATTGATAAATTGAATCCAAAATTGATTGCTCCAGTATAAAAACTTAAAATCGAAATCTTTGGTAATGAATAATTGCAATACATTTAACGATTGATGGTATTGTTTTGGTGTAGCACTTGTATCGTAGTAGATATAATTTTTTATGAAATTATTTTGTAGTGCAACATCTAATAATTGTTCTTTCCAAATAAAACCAATAGTTGATGTTTGGTTAAATACTTTCTTAAAATCATTATTCCAAATAAAATGATTGGAGATATATTGTTCTTCTTTTTGTGTTGGAGATGTATGGCTTGCATTTAACTTTGCATACATTGTTATTTCATTTGTAAAATCGTAATGTAGCTTTGCATCTACACTAAAATCGCCAAAAAAATATGGTGCAATATCGAGTTGTACATTTGCTGAATAATAAAATGGCACCGTTTTAAATTTATCTTGTACAAATGCTTTTAATTTTACATCATTAAAGAATTTTTTATCGAATAAATTTTTATATTTTATTAGACTATAACTTAATCCTGCTCCATACTTTAATGAACTTGTACTATCTGTTGTTACATTTTTAAACCAAACTTCATTCGTAATATTCCAAGTTTTAGTTAAGTCGTGAGTAGAATCTGCACTTAAAAAAGAATTGGCAAAAAATGCAGAATCGGTTTTTTCTGCTTTAAATAAAAATCGTTCATTATTATAACTAATACTATGTTCAATTATATATTTTGGAATTATTCTTTTCTGTTGTGTAGAATCGTTGATACTGTCTAAAACTTTTTGTCCAATACGAAACTGTTGAACTGCAAATATTTCTCGCTGATTATAATTATTGAGTGCAGTTGACATATTGGTTTCTACAAAACTTTTTCTACCTTGATATAAATTGTCTTTAAAAACAGAATCGATAGCCCAACCACCATTTTCTTGATTTTTAACCTGATTGTAAATAAAAGCAGTTTTTAAGTCGTAAAAATTAGATTTACTACGAAACCAATAATCAATGTATAAATTATGATGTATGCTTTGACTATAGCTTGACTGTCCTTTAAAGTTATTTCGTTTAAATGAAAATGCAATGTTGTGTTGCTTTTTTATATTTTGTGAGAACTCTGCACCACCAATAATTTCTTCTTTTGCTCCAAAAATAAATGCCAACTGTGTATATGGTGTTTTTGTATCAAAAAATTTAATATTATTTTTATCAACATAATATTTATAAAAACTATTAAAGCCATGTTTAAATCCAATATCATAATTTGTAGTAAACATTAATGGATAGTATGCTGTACCAAAATTACCTAAGTTATAATATGGCACTGGCTCTTTCTCTGTAGTATTATATCGATGAATATTGTGACGAGATGAATCTATACGCACCATAGCATCTAAACTTAGTGTAGTGTATTTGGTATCGTAGTACAATTTTGGATTTGGTTGTGTAATGCGTTGCTGAGCCAAAGCTATGACACAAAAAAAGAGAAGACCTATAAATGATACAATTTTCACTGGCACAAAAATAAGGTATTCATTGGATATAAATAATAAATGAATGTTAGGGAACAAAAAGCTATAAAAAGAAGATTTTTGATGTTATTGAAATAGAATATCTATAAATCAAGCTAAATTTAACACAATCAAGCACTAAATGGATATACACTATAAATATCTCTAGTAATATAAATGCCAAATAATACTAATGATACTATCATTACCCTGTGTCATTAAAATAAAGTAAAATCAATTACTTTACAAATTAAAAAACCTACGAAACACTTATCCAACTATTTTTCTTTTGTTTTTGTGCTTGCAAATAATAGCGTAACCATTTATTGTCTTCGTGTTGTAGTGTAGCATCGTTCTCATAAATAGCTATCGCTGTTTTTCTTGCTTCTTCTAAAATTTTTCCATCGGTAGCAATATTGGCAATACTCAATTGCAAAGCACCACTTTGTTGTGTGCCTTCCATATTTCCTGGACCACGCAATGCCAAGTCTACTTCTGCAATTTTAAAACCGTCGTTGGTTTCGCACATGGTTTTAATTCTTTTCTTAGCATCTTGCGATAGCTTAAAATCAGTCATTAAAATACAATACGATTGGTCTGCTCCTCTTCCAACTCTACCTCTTAGTTGATGCAATTGCGATAGGCCAAATCGGTCTGCATTTTCAATAATCATCACCGATGCATTAGGAACATTTACGCCAACTTCTATTACTGTTGTAGCTACCATAATTTGCGTTTCTTTTTTTAGAAATCGCTGCATCTCAAAATCTTTATCTGCTGGTTTCATTTTACCATGCACTACGCTTACAAAATAATCTGGAATTGGAAATGCTCTACAAATAGCTTCGTAACCATTTTGCAAATCAATTAAATCTAATTTTTCTGATTCTTGAATCAATGGATAAACAATATATATTTGTCTTCCTTTTTTAATTTCATCACGCATAAAACCAAAAAGCTCCAAACGATGACTCTCAAACTTATGTATTGTTTTAATTGGTTTTCTTCCTGGTGGCAATTCATCAATCACCGAAACATCTAAATCGCCATATAAAGTCATTGCTAATGTTCTAGGAATTGGTGTAGCAGTCATTACCAAAATATGTGGTGCAGTAGTATTTTTGGTATACAGTTTAGCTCTTTGTTCTACACCAAAACGATGTTGTTCGTCTATTATAGCAATGCCTAAATTTTTAAACTGAACAGTATCTTCAATTAATGCATGCGTACCAATTAGTAAATCTACCAAACCTTCATTTACAGCTTTTAATATTTGTTTTTTTTCTTTTGATTTTGTTGAACCAGTAAGCAACTGTACATTAATATTGGTATTTTGTAGTAACTCTTGTATGCCTTGAAAATGTTGTTGAGCTAAAATCTCTGTTGGAGCCATTAGTGTCGCTTGAAAATTATTATCAATAGCCATTAACATACACAGCAATGCTACAATGGTTTTTCCACTACCAACATCACCTTGTAACAATCTATTCATTTGCTTTCCACTAAGCATATCTTTTCGTATTTCTTTAAGTACTCTTTTTTGAGCGTTGGTTAACTCAAATGGCAATAAATGATGATAGAAATTATCAAAATGATTATCTATCTTTTCAAATATAAATCCTTTTTCTTTTTGATGAATGAGCTTTAACTCTACCAAATTAATTTGCGTAATAAATAATTCTTCAAACTTTAATCTTTTTATTGCTTGATGTTGTAAGCTATTATTTTTTGGTTGATGTATATTGACATAAGCATCGTATCTTGATAACATACGATACATTTCTATATATTTTTTTGGTATAAAATCTATTATATGTTCTGGTTTTAAATTTACCAGCAGATTAGCAATTAGCTTTTGAAACGCTTTACTGTCTAATCCTTTTTTCTTCATTTTTTCTGTAGTATTGTACAGTGCTCTAAATGGTTGTTCGTACTTATTTTTAGCAGCATTAAAAATTTCTAATTCAGGATGTGCTATATTATATGAATGATTAAAATAAGTAGGTTTCCCATATAATAGAAAAGTAGTGTTGGCATCAATTCCTTTTTTTATCCACTGAATACCTTTAAACCAAACGAGTTCTACTTCACCAACATCATCATAAAACACAGCCGACAATCGCTTTGCTCTACCATGACCTAACTCTACCATATTTTTTATTTTTCCTTTAAGTTGAATATAGGTATCTGAATTACCAATATCATTGGTAGTATGAATTTGACTTCTATCGACATAACGATATGGGAAATGTTTGATTAAATCACCAAAAGAAAAAATCTGCAATTCATTTTTAAGCACCGTTGCTTTTTCTGGTCCAACACCTTTTAAATATTCTATTGGTGTATTTAAAAACTGTACATCTTTTCGCTCGGCAGACATGCTATAAATATAAGTATTTTATTACTTCTCGTAATTATATGTTGAAATTTAAAAGTTTGGTTTACTTTTTGTAGATTTAATTATAAAATTAAAATTATGGATACTACCATTATGCAATTTGTATCTAATGACATGGTTCAAATACTAAGTGAAAACAAAGTTGTACTTAGTTTTTTAATGGGACTTGGTTTAAGTGCAAGTTGTGGTTTTAGAGTTTTTATTCCTTTATTAGTTGCTAGTATTGCTAGTAAATTAGGTATTTTACATTTAGGCGAAAACTTTCAGTGGATGTCTAGTACTGCTGCTATTATTGCATTTAGTACGGCTACTGTTTTTGAAGTTTTAGGATATTATATTCCTTTTGTAGATAATATACTCGACTCTATAACTACACCTGCTTCTGTTGCGGCAGGAACTTTATTAACGGCATCGGCAATATTACCAGAAGTAGATCCAATGTTAAAATGGGGACTTGGTATTATGGTTGGTGGTGGAAGTGCTGGTATTATTCAAGCTGGCACAGCACTTACTAGAGCAACTTCTACTGCAACTACAGGTGGTTTAGCTAATCCAGTAGTAGCTACTACAGAACATGGTTTGTCTATTATTGGTAGTATAATGAGTATTATTATGCCAGTAATTGTAGCAATAATTGTTTGTATTATTGTAGTACTGATTTTGTTATTTACTATCCGTTATTTTAAGAAACGCATACCCAATTCAAGTGTGGCAACATAAGTATTACACTTGTGGCTCTAGAATAACTTCATCGCAACTTGCACCACTTGGTACCATTGGAAATAAATTTTCTTCTTTTTCTACCACCACTTCCAAAACATATGGTCCTTGGTGAGCAAACATAACATCTAATGCTTTACTTAAATCTGCTCTATCTGTAACTTTTGCAGATGCTATACCAAAACCTTTGCTTATAGCCACAAAGTCTGGATTTTTTAATTCAACTGAAGAATAACGATTATCGAAAAACAGCTCTTGCCATTGACGCACCATTCCTAAATAGTTGTTATTGAATATAACTGTTTTAATAGGTAATTCGTGTTGCCATATAGTGCCTAGTTCTTGTATCGTCATTTGAAAACATCCATCACCAATAATATTAACTACTAATCTCTCTGGTGCTGCCATTTGAGCTCCAATAGAAGCTGGCAATGCAAATCCCATTGTTCCTAAACCTCCACTGCTTATCCATGAGTTGTTATTTTTATACGAATAATAACGCATCGCATACATTTGATGTTGACCAACATCTGGAATAATAACTGCTTGTCCGTCTGTTTTTTCATCTATTAGATGCATAATTTCACCCATTTTAATTCCACCTTCTTTAGGATGAATAGCAGGTTCAATTACTTTTTCAAACTCTTGTTTATCTAATGCTTTAAAAGTCTCTATCCAAGTTTGATGATTGTTTTCATTTACCAATGGCGTTAATGCTTCTAAAGCAATTTTTGCATCAGATAAGATTCCAACTTCTGTTTTTACTACTTTATCAATCTCCATTGGATCTATTTCTATATGAATTACTTTTGCTTGTTTGGCAAATCGTTTTACATCGCCAGTAACTCTATCATCGAAACGCATACCAACAGCAATCATTACATCACACTCATTCATTTTTTTATTGACAGAATAATTGCCATGCATACCAGGAATACCTACATAGTTTTTAAAATCTGGACTAACAGCACCTAATCCTTGCATAGTTGTAGCAACAGGAATACCCGTTTTTGCAGAAAATGCTTCTAACTGTTGTCTAGCACCAGCAATCATAATGCCTTGTCCTGCTATGATTAAAGGTTTTTTAGAATCATTAATAATAGTAGCAGCTTGTTTAACTTTATTTTCATCAATTTCAGGACTTGGATGATAGCCACGCACAGCAGTACAAGGCGTATAACCTTTCCATTCCATCATTTCAAATTGAGCATTTTTTGTAATATCAATTAAAACAGGTCCAGGTTTGCCAGTATTCGCAATAAAGAAAGCTTTAGCAATAATTTCAGGAACTTCAGACGCTTTAGTAATTTGATAATTCCATTTAGTAATTGGCATAGTAATCCCTACAACATCTGTTTCTTGAAAAGCATCTGTACCTAATAAATGCATTGGTACTTGACCAGTAATACAAACCATAGGAGTACTATCCATAATAGCATCAGCAATACCAGTAACTAAATTTGTAGCACCAGGACCAGAAGTTGCAAAACAAACTGCCGCTTTATTTCTAATTCTTGCCCAACCTTCAGCAGCATGAGTAGCACCTTGCTCATGTCTTGTTAGTACATGTTTTACTTTATCTGTATAATGCCATAAAGCATCATAAATTGGCATAATAGCTCCACCAGGATATCCAAAAATGGTATCTATACCTGCTTCTACTAAACTTTTGATTACTGCTTCTGCACCAGAAATTAATTGCTTATTGCTATCACTCATTGCTTATAATTTTATTGAGAATTACAAAAATAATCAATTCAATATTAGGAAATGGATAAATGTTACAAATAAATCTATACTAAATAAATGACAAGCACTTATTATGGCTAACTTTGCTGTTTGATGCTAAGGAAAAGTTTTATATTTTATATTGATTCTTACAGAGGATTAAGCAAAGAAATGTGGTTGCTTTCTTTAGTATTATTGATTAATAGAATGGGAACCATGGTTTTTCCTTTCTTGATGATTTACTTAACTACACAACTTGGTTTTTCCTTATCGCAAGGTGGAATTGTAATGGCTTTATTTGGTATTGGCTCTATGTTTGGTGCTTATATTGGAGGCAAATTAACAGATGATTTTGATTTTAAAACCATACAAATTACTTCTTTAATTGGTGGTGGCATTATGTTCTTGATTATTGGTCAATTAAAAAGTTACTATGCTATTTGTATTGCTGCATTTTTTTTAAGCTTAATTAATGAAGCATTTAGACCTGCAAATGCTGCAGCTATTGGTGCTTATAGTAGTAAAGAAAATTTGACGCGTTCATTTACACTAAATCGCTTGGCATTTAATTTAGGTTGGTCTATTGGTGGTGGTTTAGGTGGATTTATTGCTGCACAATCATACGAGTTATTATTTTGGGTAGATGGTTGTACCAATATAATTTCTGGCATTATTTTTTACTTTATACTACCTAGTCCTAAAAGTATCATTTCTATTGATGTTATCCAGGATACCAACGATAATTATAGCAGTGGTTTCTTATCTCCTTTAAAAGATAAGGTATTTGTATTTTATTTAATGGCAACTACTTTATATGCTATTTGCTTTTTTCAATTATTTACTAATTTGCCTGCATACTTAAAAACAGAGAAACATTTTTCAGAAGAATTTATTGGTCAGTTGTATACTTTAAACGGATTGTTTATTGTGGCATTTGAGATGGCATTGATGTATTGGATTTCAAGAAAAAGGCATCAATTATATGCAATTCCTATTGGTGCTTTCATTCATATAATAGCTTATTTATGTTTGGTATTATTTAATAATACATACGCATTGGTTACTTTAGTAGTATTGCTAATTACCATAAGCGAAATGTTAGCATTACCAGTAGCTAGTACTTTTTGGATGAGTAGAACCAACTCGAAAAACAGAGGTGCTTATGCTGGTTGGCAAACTTTTGCTTGGGCATTTGCATTAACTATAGGTCCGCCATTAGTTGCTATTGGTGCAGATATAATTAGCTGGCAATTTGTTTGGTGGATGATTGCTTTATTATCTTTGCTTGTAACTATAATTTATTATAAGGTAATACAATTAGAATGACCATAGGTATAGTTTCGGACACACATGGATATATAGATGATAGACTTTTAGACTTCTTTAATAATGTAGATGAGATTTGGCATGCAGGTGATATTGGCAACATTGAAGTTATTAAAAAGTTAGAAAGCATAAAACCTACCAAAGTTGTTTATGGCAATATAGACGATAGTAGTATTAGAAATCAGTTTCCATTAAATCAGATTTTTAATATAGACAATTGCAAGATTTTAATGACACATATTGCTGGAAGTTTTGGCAAATACAATACCAGAATTAATGCATTGCATCAAACACAAAAAGACATAAAAATTTTAGTGTGTGGACACTCGCATATTTTAAAAGTTCAGTACGATGAAAAATACAACTGGTTATACATTAATCCAGGAGCTTATGGCAAACATGGATTTCATAAGTTTAGAACTGCAATAAAACTACAAATAGAAAATAGCATTCCTAAAAATATAGAAGTGCTAGAATTAAAAAGGTAGTTTTTATTTGTAGCAAGATAGTTGGTATTTAGTATTAAGACATTTAGCGTATCTTTACATCATGAAAATTGCTGATATTATTGATACGATTGACGCTTTTGCTCCAAAACAATATCAAGAAAGTTATGATAATGCTGGATTAATTGTTGGCGACAAATCTGCTGAGTGTACTGGAGTTTTACTTTGCTTAGATACCATAGAAGCTGTAATTGATGAAGCCATTGCTAAAAATTGTAATTTGGTGGTAGCACATCATCCAATTGTATTTAGTGGAATAAAACAACTCAATGGTAAAAATTATGTAGAGCGAGTAGTCATCAAAGCCATTAAAAACGATATAGCAATTTATGCTTGTCATACTAATTTAGACAATGTTCAACTAGGTGTCAATCATAAAATTGGCGAAAAATTAGGACTACAAAATCTAAAAATATTAGCACCAAAAAAAAGTATCCTAAAAAAGTTATATACCTATATTCCAACTGCACAAAAAGAAAATTTACTCAATGCTTTGTACCAAGCTGGTGCAGGAAATATTGGCAATTATAGCAATTGCAGTTTTAGTACCGAAGGCATTGGTTCATTCAAAGCCAATGAAAATGCCAATCCAACTGTAGGAAAAATTAATGAAACACATTACGAAAACGAAACTAAAGTAGAAGTTCTTTTTCCTATACACGCAGAACGAAATATTTTACAAGCACTGTTCAAGCATCATCCATACGAAGAAGTTGCTTACGAAATTATCACACTAGACAATATGAATCAAAATATTGGTAGTGGAATGATTGGCGAACTCAACGAAGCAATGGCTGAATTAGATTTCTTAAAGCTACTCAAAGAAAAGATGCAATGCCAATGTATTAGACATACTAAATTGCTAAATCGACCTATAAAAACCGTAGCATTTTGTGGTGGAGCCGGTAGTTTTTTGTTAAAAAATGCTATTGCAGCCAAAGCAGACATTTTTATTACTGGAGATTTTAAATATCACGAATTCTTTGATGCTGATAATCAAATAGTTATAGCAGATATTGGACATTATGAAAGTGAGCAATACACAACTGAAATATTTTATAATCTGTTAACAAAAAAATTTCGTAACTTTGCCGTTCAAATTTCGACAATAAATACAAATCCGATAAACTATTTATAATGGCAAAAAAGAAAGAATTAACGAATGTAACAGACAAATTAGAGCAATTAGAAGCTTTACAAGCCATTCATTCTAAAATAGATGAAATTAGAGTCTTAAAAGGTGAGTTGCCTATAGAAGTTGCCGACTTAGAAGATGAGATTGCTGGTTTAGAAAGAAGAGTTGAAAAAATTGACCATCAAGTAACAGAAGCTCAAGAAGATATTAGCTCTAGAAAACAAGGCATTAAAGATGCCAACGCTTTAATTACAAAGTACGATAAGCAATTGAACAATGTAAAAAACAACAGAGAATTTGATGCATTGAACAAAGAAATTGAAATGCAAAAACTAGAAATTCAATTGCACGAGAAAAAAATTAAAGAGAAAGATTTAGCAATTGAAAACTATAAAGAAAGTGCTAAAGAAAATAAAGACAAGCTGAAAGACAAAAAAGATGTGCTTAAAAGCAAGAAAAAAGAACTAGATCACATCATTGAAGAAACAGAAAAAGAAGAAAAAGACCTAGAGAAAAAAGCAGAAAAAATTGCATCTGGAATCGAAGATCGATTAATTACTGCGTATAACAGAATTAGACACAATTATAAAAATGGCCTAGCAGTAGTTCATGTTCAAAGAGATGCTTGTGGTGGTTGCTTTGGTTTCGTTCCAGCTCAAACTCAATCAGAAATTAGAACAAAAAGAAAATTAATTTCTTGCGAACACTGCGGAAGAATTCTAGCAGATGTTGATGATGATGTAGAAGTATAAAATATCATGTTCGTTTATAATAATTAGATCCGAATCTTTTATAGGTTCGGATTTTTTTATAGATGGTATTATATTTGTAGTAAAAGTTATATTAAGAGAAAATAAATTAACTCGTTATGCACTTTAGAAGCAGAATACAATAAAAATTGTCATTCTCAACCAGATTGAGAATCTTTTTTACGATTTTTATAGCAGAATCTAGATGAATTTTTTCGTCATACTATGAAATTTTCTAGAACAACGAATTGCACAATAAGTTAATTGAGTATCATTATTATAATATTTTTGAGCAACGAAAAATGAAGCAATCTTTTTAGATATAACAATATATTGAAATTTACAACATACATATTATTACTATTTATCTCACTACACAGTTATAGCAATACTGTAGATTGGAACGAGAACTGTACCAATGCATATCAAGCTATCTTTCAATTTAAATTAGATAAAGCACAAAAAATTATTGACCTAGAACAAAAAAACAATTCAGAAAATGTAATTCCAATTTTTCTAGAAGACTATATTGATTTTTTCTCATACTATGTTTCGGAAGAAACTATTTATTATAATAAAATAAAAAATAATTTTAATAGTAAAATAAAAATCATACAAAGTGCCGATAAAAGTTCTCCATATACACTCTATTGCGAAGCAGAAATTCGTTTGCACTATGCACTGTGTAAACTAAAAAACAACGAGTATTTAAATGCAGTAATGGAAGTAAAAAGAGCTCACGATGCATTAAAAGAAAATGAAAAAAAATTCCCAGACTTCAAAGCAAATTTAAAATCGCTTGGTTTACTACACACTATATTTGGTGCCATTCCAGACAAATATAAATTTGGTGCAAAATTATTGGGTTTCAAAGGTTCAATCGACCAAGGCATGCAAGAACTCAATCAAGTAGTAAAAGACAAAACCTTTTTGTTTAGAGAAGAAGCAGTAATTCTCTACGCTTTTTTGCAATTGCATTTAGTAAAGCAAGAAGACAAAGCTTGGCAACTCATACAAAATGCCAATCTAAGTACAAGCGACAATTTACTTAATACTTTTGTAAAAGCTAATATGGCAATGCACACAGGAAAAAATCAGTTGTGTATTGATATAATAACCAACCAACCAAAAAGCAGCGACTTCTTTCCTATTTCTTATTTAGATTTTATGCTAGGAACAGCCAAACTACAAAAGTTAGATAGTGATGCAAACATATATTTTAAAAAATATATTAATAACTTTAAAGGAAAATCATATATTAAAGAAGCGTATAGAAAATTAGCTTGGCATGATGTTTTGATAAATAGTGGAAGCAATTATAAAGCATATATGTTGCAATGTAAAAATTTTTCAGAGGCACCAACCGATGAAGATAAATCAGCACAACGAGAAGCAGAGCGAAATACCATACCAAACAAACAATTACTAAAAGCAAGAGTGTTAATGGATGGCAACTACTTAAGTAGTGCATTAGAAAACATCAATAAAGTTGTGTTTAAAAATTTAGCAAATAATAGAGAGAAATTAGAATACTACTATAGAAAAGCACGCATTTATGATGAGCTTAATCAAACAGCGAATGCAAGTAAGTACTATCAAATTACAATCGACCAAGGCAGTAAGTTCGATTATTATTTTGCAGCAAATGCTTGTATTAAATTAGGAAATATACTAGAAAAACAAAATAAAAATCAGAGTGCATTAAACTACTACAACAAAGCACTACAACTTAAAAAAGACGAATACGAAGACAGCATTAATGCAGAAGCCAAAGCTGGTATCAACAGAATTAGTGGTTGATATGAACAATAAATGACCTTCAATAAATTTAGAGAGGACAAATAAAAAAGCGTGAAGAAAATATTGTTGTTTGAGCGAAGCGAGTTTCAAGATTTTTAGCTTTTTTAGATAGTTCGATCGTTAATAATTCCTGTCTACCGACAGGTAGATATTGCAGTCTTGATTTTTTGTTCCTTTTGTATCAAGACAAAAGGAAGATGATTTTTATTATTAAAATAAACAACCTATTATTTGTATAATTGCATCATGAATTTCAATATTCAACATAGCGTTTCACTACAACCTTATAATACATTTGGATTAAATATTACTACAAAATATTTTACTATATTAAATAATAAAAACCAGCTACAAGATTTACCTCATTTAATTCAAGCATATCCAAAATTTATGTTTTTAGGTGGTGGAAGTAATGTATTGTTCATTAACGATTATGATGGATTAATAATACTCAATGAATTAAAAGATATTATTATTTTAGATAATAACAATAACTATATTGATATTGAAATTTTATCAGGAAATATTTGGCATGATACGGTACAATATTGCGTAGCACAAAATTGGTATGGTATAGAAAACATGGCACTCATTCCAGGAACTGTTGGTGCAGCTCCAATTCAAAATATAGGTGCTTATGGTACAGAGTTAAAAGAGGTCCTGCTACAAGTTAAAGCAGTTAATTTAAACAACGGACAACTAGAAACATTTTCTAACAGCGATTGTAATTTTGGTTATAGAGATAGTATTTTTAAAAATAAATATAAAAATAAATATTATATATATAGTATCATCATACGATTACAACACCATGGAGAACTCAATACAAGCTATGGTGCTATCAATCAAGTATTACAAAACAAAGGAATAGCACAAGCAAATATTAAAGATGTTTTTAATGCAGTCATCGAAATTAGAAGTAGCAAACTACCTAATCCAAAAGAGTTAGGCAATAGTGGAAGTTTTTTCAAAAATCCAATTGTAGGAAAAAATATATTATTTAATATACAGCAACAATATCCAACAATACCATTTTACACTGTAGATGATGCTCATGTAAAAATTCCAGCTGCTTGGTTAATTGAGCAAAGTGGATTTAAAGGCAAACGCATTGGCAATACAGGCAACCATAAAGATCAAGCATTAGTAATTGTGAACTATGGCAATGCAACAGGACAAGAAATTTGGCAACACGCACAAACCGTAATAAAAACAGTACAAGAAAAATTCAGTATTACACTCGAACCAGAAGTAAATGTAATAGCGTAAATAGTAAGTTTACTACTTCCTCGCTTTCCAAACTATATAATCAAAAATAAAATTGGCAGGAAAGGAATAGGATTTTAGTATGCTACAATTTCTATCAAGTAAAAACTGCTCATATTCTTTTTTATTATATTGATGTGGATGTAGTGCATCGCCAGGAATTGCTTTAAAAATGCGTTTTAAAAAATGGTGTTGGTGTGCATCTGTAGAAATAATTAAAATACCATTGTCATTCAATTGGTCTACCAAAACACTATATGCTTTTTCTATATCTGCCACATGATTAATTGCATTTAAACAAAATACATAATCAAATTTTTTATTAGTACGATATTCTTCTATAGTAGTCGTTACAAAATCAACATGACTGTACCAATTTTTATCAAAATGTTCTAGAGTAGTATAATTATCTAATAGTGGATCAATAGCAACAACTTCGCTATCATTTAATACACTAAAAATTCCAGCTGGACCACAACCTGCATCTAAAATAGTTTTGTTTGCCAAGTCATTACAATCAATTTCTATGTCTTTTAAAAATTGTAGCCAGTAGTTTTTTTTCCAAGCCAAATAATCGCCTACATTTTTATTTTTCAAATAGTTTTTCCACCATTTAAGTTCAAGGTTTTGAGCAACAGTCCATTTAAAATTCTTCTTCATTCAATCAATAAAATTACAAGTTAGAAAAATTAACAAACAAAACTTGCAGACTTTCTATTTTTTAAAGAAATTTACTACAACTAATTAACTAGTAACTAAATTAAAAACTATAAATTATGAAAAAACTATTAATTCTATTAATAAGTATATTCTTTTTTACATTAAGTCATGCACAAGAAACAGTAAAAGTTACCTTTAAATATAATTTTATCAATTCTATTAAAGGTTACACTTACGATACCAAATTGGTTTTAGAACGAGATGGAAAAAAAATTGGCGAAAGCAAAATAAAAAATCAAGAAATACCTAATGAAGTTACATTTACCATTCCAAAAGGCAATGCTACACTTAAAGCAACATTGTATGCATTATATAATGGCAAATGGGAAGCTCGTACGGATGATAATGGTTATTCTTTTGATTGTGTATATACAAAATTTAGTGCTTGGGACAAAAATGCTACGATTAACTTAACTGCAGATATTGAAAACTTTTCTTTTGATGCAACAGAATCTTTCGATAATAATAACACTTATAATGATATTGACGATTTTGGTGATGTTTACAATTCATTAATGGATGTATATTATAATGGTTTTGACAATATGGTTTCCGATAAAGACTACAAAGATGCATTAGCAAAACTCAACAGATATCTTACTAGATTTAAAGAAGGTTATTATGGCACTATGGAAATAAAAGATGGTTATTTGTATGATAACTATCAATCAGGAAAATATTCTAAAATTAAAGTTACAGATATAGATAAAGTTATAGAAGTTGAAACTGGTACCGAAGTTGCTATAAAATGTAAAAACAATAGTAAATGTGTTTATTCAACTTATACAAACGATTATCATGATGAAATGCCTTTTTCTAATAAAGGAAATAAATTTAATACTCAAGAACTTATCGACTTAATTAATAATGTACTTAATGCTTACAATAAAAGTAGTAACAACAAAAATACAGATTACAAAACGGCACTCAATAAAGTAAATAAATACCTTAAAACATTCGATAATGGTTACTATGGATACTTAGAAGTAAAAGATGGTTACTTGTACGATAGATTTAAATCTGGAAAATACTCTAAAGCAAAAATTGAAGATTTAGGCAAAGCCAAAGAAGATACACCTAATAAAAAAGTGGTTATCAATTGTTTTAGTAATCAAGACTGTGTGTATTCTACTTATACCGAATTATATCATTCTCAAATGACATTTTCTCAAACTGAAAGTTTTAACACACAAGAACTGATTAACTTACTCAATGACTTTATTAAAGCTTATAAAGGTTATTGAAATTATATTAAAAAATATTTAATTCAAATTCATTGCTTTGGCTTTTTCCATCATAAAATTATAAGCAGCTTCGTACGAGTTTTCAATTTCACCATCTAAAATAGCATCTTTAATAGCATCTTTAATTTCGCCTACAGCTCTGCTTGGTTTCAAGTTAAAAGTTTGCATAATTTCGGTGCCATCAATTGGTGGTTGCCAGTTTCGTATATGGTCTCTAGCTTCTACTTCAATTATTTTTTCTTTTACCAAAGCTAAGTTCTTTTTATAACGAACTACTTTTTCTTTGTTTTTAGAAGTAATGTCTGCAAAACACAATTTCATTAAATCATCTATGTCATCACCAGCATCAAAAATAAGGCGTCTTATAGCAGAATCGGTAATATTTTCTTTAGTCAACGAAATTGGTCGTAGATGCAACAATACCATTTTTTGAACAAATTGCATTCTGTCGTCTAAAGGCATTTTTAGTCGTTGAAAGATTTTAGGCACCCATCTTGCACCAACTACTTCGTGTCCGTGAAATGTCCAACCATGACCTTCTTCAAATCTTTGTGTAGCAGGTTTAGCAATATCGTGTAAAATAGCTGCCCAACGCAAATATAAATCGTTGCTAGTTCGTGCTACATTGTCTAACACTTCTAAAGTATGATAAAAATTGTCTTTATGACCATAGTTTTCTTTAATACTTACGCCTTGTAATTTCACCATTTCTGGAAAAAACTGATGCAGTAATTTTGTATCGAACAATAATTTAAAACCAATAGATGGCTTTGGACTTTGTATGATTTTATTAAGTTCGTCTAAAATTCTTTCCTTAGAAATAATTTGTAATCTATTGGCTAATGGTTCAATTGCTTGATAAGTATTTTTTTCTATTTTAAAATCCAACTGTGTCGCAAAACGAATGGCTCTTAGCATTCGCAATGGATCATCATTAAAAGTGATATTCGCCTCTAATGGTGTTCTAATCATTTGATTTTGCAAATCTTCGTAACCATTGGTTAAATCTATTAGTTCGCCTAATGCATTAATGTGTAGCTTAATTGCCATAGCATTAATGGTAAAATCTCTTCTGTAAATGTCATCTTCAAATGAGCCATCTTCTACAATCGGATTTCTACTATCTCTGTTGTACGATTCTTTTCTAGCACCAACAAACTCAATATCTAAATCTTTGTATTTTAACTGTGCTGTTCCAAAGTTTTTAAAATAGTTGACTTTTTGTTTTGGTGAAATAGCTTGTGCTACACCTTTCGCTAACTCAATACCACTTCCTACACAAACAATATCAATATCCTTACAAGGTCTATTCAACAACTTATCTCTTACAAAACCACCAACAGCAAATGCCTCTATATTTTGTTCATTGGCAACAGTGGCAATAATATTTAAAATGCTTTGTTCTTGCTCGTTTAACTCAATTTTCACACCGCAAATATAAATCTTTATTAAAGATAATTGGCTAATGGTATTTTATATTTACATTTGATGCATGATATGGATATTTAGATGGTTGTTTAAATTGAAAGGTTGGAAATTACAAACCGAAATGATACATCAATACAAGCAATCGATAGTTTTAGCTGCACCACATACCAGCAATTGGGACGCCATTATTGCTTTGGCTGCATTTAGTTTAATGGGTTTAAAAGTACGATTTACACTTAAAAAAGAATGGTTTAGATTTCCGTTTAAACGCATGATGACGAATTTAGGTGGTATTGCTATAGATAGAACACCAAAAAAAGTTGGAGAGGAAAGACTGAGTATGGTTGATGCTATGGTTAATCTGTTTAATGAAAATAAAGACTTACACATTATGATTACACCAGAAGGCACGCGTTCTTTAAGAACAGAATGGAAAACTGGTTTTTATTATGCTGCTCACAAAGCCAAAGTACCTATTTTGTGTGGCTACTTAGATTATAAAAAGAAAATTGCTGGAATTGGCAAGATTATTGACTCGAGTTTACCACTAGAAGAGTGTATGAAACAAATGATGGATTTTTATAAAACCATTAATGGAAAATTTCCCGAGAAGTTTAGCGTTGATAAAAGATATGCTTAATAATTTTTTATGATAAGTTGGTGTTTTAGATTGTTGTTAAAAGCAAATGGTTGGCAATATGATGCCGACTTAACCAAACAGTACAATAAATGTGTAGTGATTGTAGCACCACATACTTCGTTTTTAGATTTTATTTATGGCAAAGCTATTTTTGATACCATAGGTGTTCCTGCAAAGTTTGCTATAAAAAAAGAACTGTTCTTTTTTCCATTTTCTGTGCTATTTAAACGATTAGGTGGCATTGCTATAGATAGAACACCAAAAAATGGAGATACTACCAGAATTAGTTTAACCGAAGCCATGATAAATATGATTCAACAACAAGACAAAATTTGTTTGGTCATTACACCAGAAGGAAGTAGAAGCAGCAAAGAGCAATGGCGAACTGGTTTCTATCACATTGCTAAGAATGCAAAAGTGCCATTAATTTTAGGTTCTTTAGATTTTAAAACCAAGAAAGGATATGCCAATACGCTTTTTGAATTTACTGATGATTTTGATGCAGACATGCGTCGAATTATGGAATTCTATAAAGATAAAATTCATTTAGGCAGATTTCCAGAACGAGGCAGTTTAGATAAAAGATTTGTGTAGAGATACTTATGTGAAAAATTTGTAATGGATATATTCACTTTAATAACTAATGATGAGCAATTACAGACAAAACTTCTCAATAAGTTTACAGAGGAAGATTTTTATATAAAAGACAATGGAGATAATCAATTTCTCTTATTTAATAAAAGCGAGCTAAATAGTGAATTAAGTACAAGGAATATTCTAATAGTAAATTCATTTGAAATAGATGAGAGTAGTGATGAATATGAAGAAAAAGAGAAAAAGTTTGTAAAGTCAATATTAAAAGAGTATCCATATTATTATATTAATTTTGATTATAAAATAAATTATACCTATAATTTATTGTATGATGTTATTGACATTATAAATAGTTATATAATAGAAACAAACCAAGAAAATAATATTTTAATAGAAGATGATTTTAGTAGTTATTTATCATCCTTTCCTCGTTTTTTAGAAAAGTGGAACAAAGAAAGAGCATTTTTTCATCAAAAAGATTACAAAGAAGAACAAGAGTTATTATAAACTACTACGCTTTCATAAAACAACAAAAGTCTAATATCTATAAATCTTGAATCTAATAATCTAAACATCTCAATACTAAATTAATACTGCCAAACTTCTACTGCATTGTCGGCGTTGGTACCACATAAAATATTTTTACCAACACTGATGTCGTAGAGATTGGGTGCATTGGTAAATTCTATAGTAGAAAAACTCAATTGGTCGTAAGCCATCAATTTTCCATCTTGATTATAAACTAACAACTGCTCTTTTTTGCTAATGCTACAAGCATCTTTAATAGGCAATTGTTTTTGATAAGTACCATTATTGTCAAATATAAAAATGCCTTGCGACTTATCGTTCAGCAATAATTGTGTACCTATTTCTTGTATGGTATTTACTTGTAATGAAGTGCCTGTCCATTGCGAAATATTTGGTGTAGTAAAAATTACTTTTCCTTGTTGATTGATTTTTACTAATTTCTGAGTACCAATATCCCACAACCACAAAAATTCATTGTCGTAAGAAATACCAACAGCACCAACTAAAATATTGTTTAATGCAAATACATCGATAATGTCAATTTCGCCAAATCGTTTATCTAACAAAATTATTTTGCCATAATTTGGACAGTACAAAAATGTTCTAAACGAATTGTTGCTAATAATTTCAGTATATTCATCAATATACAAATTACCATAAGTATTCATCAGTAAACCACTACTATTGTATTTTTTGATGATGCCTTTTTGTAGAATCAAGATTTCATCAGAATAATTAATATGTGTTTTAATTGCTTCTTCTGGAATTACACATAGTTTAATTGGAATGTTTTGTTGTGCTTTGCTACTGCAAAAAATCAATACAAAAAATAATAATATAATAGTTCTTTTAGTCATTTTGATTGAGATAGTGTAAAGACAAATTATTTCCATCAAACGATGCATAGGAATTGTGAAATATTAAATCTCCTAAATTAATATATTTATTATTATTATTGATAGCAATTTCCATAGGTAGATGTCTGTGTCCACAAATAATATAATCGTAGTGATTGTTGTTTTCCATTTCCTTTGCAAATTGTATTAATCTTTCTTTTGCTTCGCCATTAAATTTTTCCTCTTTTGGATGATCAAAACTGCTTCTACTCCAAAGTAGTGCTAATTTCATGCCAATATCTGGATGCAACCATTTAAACAACCATTTACAAATTGGATTGGTAAATATTTTTTTCAAAAAGCGATATTTGAAATCACCTTTTCCTTTTCCATCGCCATGTGTAATAAATATTTTTTTGTTGTTAGAAGTGAGTTCAACACTATCATCAATGATAGTAACACCAATTTCTTTTGGTAGATAATCTTTATACCATAAATCGTGATTGCCTTTAATAATATACACTGGAATTTGCTGCTGTGTGAACTCAGACAGACAAGCTAAGAATCGAACAAAATATTTTGGTACAACATGGTTATACTCGAACCAAAAATCGAAGACATCGCCAACTAAAAAAAGTGCTTGTGTATTGTTTTTTATTTGTTGAAAGAACTCAATAATGTATTGTTCTCTAACAAAACTTTCGTTGTACGACTGTGCTCCAAGATGTAAATCTGACAAAAAATAGATTTGCTTTCCGTTGTTTACATTAATGTTGAGTGGTACAATATTCACTTAGGAAAGATAAGGAAAATTTTAGTATTTCGGTCGGTGAGACACCAACCGATAGGGAAACCATAGCTTAGAGCATCATTTTTATTTATACTATTTACTTTCTTCAAAAAGTTCTACTTCTTTCTTTAAACTCAATAGATAATCAATGTCATCGTAGCCATTAATTAAGCATGTTTTTTTATATGGATTGAGTTCAAACTGTTCCTGCTCTCCAGTACTTTCATTGGTAATCGTTTGTTTTTCTATATCTACACTTACTTTAGTCATAGGATTATTTTCAATGGCTTCAAACAAATTATTTAAAAATGTAGGTGAAACAGTTATCGGTAACAGTCCATTGTTGAGTGCATTATTTTTAAAAATATCAGCAAAAAAACTAGATACTACTACTCTAAAACCATAATCGTAAATAGCCCAAGCTGCGTGTTCTCTTGATGAACCACAACCGAAATTTTTACCAGCTACTAAAATAGTTCCTTTATAAGTTTTATTGTTGAGTACAAAGTTGGCTTTGGGTGTATTGTCGCTATTGTATCGCCAATCTCTAAATAAATTATCGCCAAAGCCATCTCTAGTCGTTGCTTTTAAAAATCGTGCAGGAATTATTTGGTCAGTATCAATATCTTCTGCATTGATTGGCACACATGAACTTGTGAAATTTTTAAATTTATCCATTTTGTATATTTTTTACAATAAAGTTCTTACATCTACAATTTTTCCTGTAATAGCAGCAGCAGCGGCAGTTAACGGACTCGCTAGTAAAGTTCTAGCACCTTGTCCTTGTCTGCCTTCAAAATTTCTATTAGAAGTAGATACACAATATTTTCCAGCAGGAATTTTATCTTCATTCATACCTAAACAAGCAGAACAACCAGGTTCTCTTAATTCCATACCAGCTGCTTTAAGAATAACATCTAAACCTTCTGCTATCGCTTGTTTTTCTACTTGTTTACTTCCAGGAACAATCCAAACAGTAACATTCTCTGCTTTTTGTTTGCCTTTAATTAATGCAACAAATTGTCGCAAGTCTTCCATTCTAGAATTAGTACAAGAACCCAAAAACACATAATCTACTGATTTTTGTAGTAAACTTTCGCCTCGTTCAAAGCCCATATATTCTAAAGCTTTATCTAAATTATTTTCTCCTTCACTTGGTATCTCTTCTGAAACTTTAATTCCCATTCCAGGATTAGTACCATAAGTAATCATAGGTTCTATATCCGTAGCATCAAAATGATACTCTTTATCAAAAACAGCATTCTCGTCGCTTACTAATTTTTTCCATTCATTAATCTGTTGTTCAAAAGCACCATCTTTTAAAGAAAATTCTTTGTTTCTTAAATAGTCAAAAGTTTTTTCATCTGGAGCAATAATACCGCCTCTTGCACCCATTTCTATACTCATGTTACAAATGGTCATTCTAGCTTCCATACTTAAACTACGAATAGCACTGCCTGCATATTCTACAAAATAACCAGTTCCTCCACTAGTAGAAATCTTAGAAATTATATATAAAATAATATCTTTTGAAGTAACACCTTTACCTAATTCTCCATCAATATTAATACGCATAGACTTTGGCTTGGTTTGCAAAATACATTGTGTTGCCAAAACTTGTTCTACTTCTGATGTACCAATACCAAAAGCAATTGCTCCAAATGCACCGTGTGTAGAAGTATGCGAATCACCACAAACAATAGTTTTGCCTGGCTGCGTAATACCTAATTCAGGACCAATAACATGTACAATTCCTTGAAATGGATGACCTAAACCATACAATTCAATACCATGATTTTTGCAATTTTGAATCAAAGTATCTACTTGATGTCTAGACAATGCTTCTTTAATAGGTAACTCTTGGTGTTTGGTAGGCACATTGTGATCAGCTGTTGCAACAGTCTGTTGTGGTCTATACACTTTAATTCCTCTTTTATCTAAACCAGCAAAAGCTTGTGGTGTAGTTACTTCGTGTATAAAATGCGTATCAATATATAAAACCTGTGGTCCGTTCTCAATTTTTTTTATCACATGTGCATCCCAAATCTTATCAAAAAGCGTATTAGCCATAATATTTATTCTTAGCCAACTAAATTATTGATAAGTATTTATAAGATTTATTGATTTGGATTAAGCAATTATTAAACTAAAATTTTATTTTTATTGCTTATGTCTGAAAACATACATATTCCTATACAAGGTTTCGTTAAAAATGGCTTTGAAAAAGTAAAAACAACCTTCGAAGAAAATTTTAATATTAGAAAAGAAATTGGGGCTTCTTGCTGTGTATATTACAAAGGAGAAAAGGTAGTAGATTTATGGGGCGGTTTTAGAGATAAACAAAAAACACTTCCTTGGGAAGAAGATACGCTTAGTCTAGTTTTTTCTACGACAAAAGGAATTGCGTCTTTGGCTGTAGCTGTTTTACATAGCAAAGGTTTGCTAGATTATAATGAGAAAGTAAGTTCGTATTGGAATGAGTTTGCATTTAATGGAAAAGAAAATATTACGGTACGACAGCTATTATCGCATCAAGCTGGATTGTATAGCAATGACAAACGCTTGACTTACGAAGTTTTGACTGATGAAAAATTATTGAGCAATTGTTTAGCTAAGCAAAAACCGTATTGGAAAGTTGGTGATAAGCAAGGTTATCATGCATGGACAATTGGTATGTACATTAATGAAATTGTAAAAAGAGTAGATGATAAACAAAGAACAATACAACAGTTGGTAGAAGATGAAATTGCCAAACCACTACAAGCAGAATTTTATATTGGCTTACCCAATTTTATTTTTGATGAAAGAGTAGCAGAGCTAATTCCATTTATGCCTTTAGAAGCCATTAGTGGAAGTGATGACAGAGATTTTGGAAAACTGATAGCTGCTATTTTAAATCCGTTTTCTGCATTTTATAAGTCTTTATTAAATCCGCCATTTGCTATAAACTTGAATAATTTTAATAAAAAAAAATACAACAGTTTACCATTGGCCGCAGCTCATGGCTTTAGCAATGCTAGAAATATTGCTAAAATTTATAATGATTTCGCACTACGAGGCAAGCAACTTAAACTCAATGAATTTGCCTACAATGCACTAGAAGCAAAACCAATTTATCCGAAAACGAGTAAAGCAGATTATGTATTGGGTGTAGATATTCCTTTTTCACTAGGATTGGCAAAACCATCATTATACCAAGATTTTGGCGTCAATTATAGAGCGTACGGAACTTTTGGTGCTGGTGGTTCTGGTGGATTTGCAGATCCAGAAATGCAACTTGCTTTTGCTTATGTAATGAATAAAATGGGCACTCATATTGCTAACGATCCAAGAGAATTGTCGCTTAGGCAAGCAACTTATGAATGTGCTATTGCTCTTGAAAAAACAAAAATCAATGAAAAAGAATATACAAGTTGATAGTATTAGACAATACAAAAAAGCACCATCGTGGCAAATATTTTTTGAGTTAGAAGATGATTTGAGTCGTGTTTGGCAAATACCAATGCACTATTTAACTAAAGCAAGTGATACTTTAAATAAAATAATATACAAATTAAAATTAGACAAAATAATTCCTACAAAAGAAAAAAAACAAACGCATTTTGCAGTATTGATGAATCCAGATTATCATAGATTGTATCTGAATAAAAAAAATGTAGCTTGCTTTATTGTTGATTATTGGAAAAAATATGATATTAATTTATTCAATAAAAATTTTAAAGATTTTTCAATAGTTTATTTAGCAAGTTTAGAAGCCATTACATTTTTAAAAAACAATGGTTGTTCGTTAAACTTACAACACTTAGCATTTTCTATTGCAGATAAGCATTTATCTTTATTTCATCAAATAGTTGAAAAAGACATTGATGTAATACAAATTGGTAGAAAAAACTTATTGTTAGATGAAATGATGCTACAGTATTGTAAAGAAAATCCAACCGTAAATTATGTACATCGTATTATTGAAGATGGAAAGAACATCTACTACTCTACAAAATACGGAAAGATAGGTGAACTACACACAAGAGAAGCATTGTTAACAATAATGTGTAGAGCAAAAATTAGTATTGTAAGTTCGCCAGGTTTAGATGGTGGCGATTGGAAAACTGGTGGTTTAAATCCTGTAACGGTTAGAGTACTTGAGAGTGCTATTGCTAAATGCTATATGCTAGGACGATTTGCTCATAATGAAGACTACGATTATTTTGGTTTAAAGGATTTAATTTTTGAAGTAGAAGACAACTACGAACACTTCAAGCAAGTATTAGAAAATTTGTTACAAAAAGAAAGCTTTGAGCTAGGCAATCAATATGAACAATTTTTACAATTGCATTTAAACTCGGTTAGAGCCAAACAAATACAAGATGATGTTGATGGTTTAAATTGAAACCTACCTTATCTTCTCAGCAGTGTCTCTTGTAAAGGACACTGCGTATGCAAATATTTAAACGCTATCAATATCTCTTGTAAAGGACATTAATGGTGATTAGTTTTGCAAGTGTATAGCTATACCATATTTATACACAATTGTTACGCAGAGTCCTGCTACGCTTTTTCACCTACGCCCAGAGACGCTGCTAGGAAAGAAATGATTGAATATGTTTAATATTATTAATAATTATATCAATAATCTTAGCTTATCAGCAGTGTCTCTTGTAAAGGACATTAATGGTGATTAATTTTGCAAGTGGATAGCTGCAATATTTACACAATTGTTACGCAGAGTCCTGCTATGCTTTTTCACCTACACCCAGAGATGCTTCTAGGAAAAAAATGATTAAATATGTTTAATATTATTAATAATTATATCAATAATATTAGCTTATCAGCAGTGTCTCTTGTAAAGGACACTGCGTATGCAAA
Organism: Chitinophagales bacterium; assembly: GCA_020636535.1. Classification (NCBI taxonomy): domain Bacteria; kingdom Pseudomonadati; phylum Bacteroidota; class Chitinophagia; order Chitinophagales; species Chitinophagales bacterium. The sequence goes on along the minus strand of JACJXT010000011.1, from coordinate 486,844 downwards.
TATTTAAACGCTATCAATATCTCTTATAAAGGACATTAATGGTGATTAATTTTGCAAGTGGATAGCTGCAATATTTACACAATTGTTACGCAGCGTCCTGCTACGCTTTTTCACCTACGCCCAGAGACGCTGCTAGGAAAAAAATGATTAAATATGTTTAATATTATTAATAATTATATCAATAACATTGTTGAATTTTCTTTTATTAATAACACCAGCTTTCCTTATAATAATATTTTTATCTGCAGTAAAAATTCTTAACGGTCGAACATAAGAATCAATGGGCAAACTACCTAATGTAAAATCTTGTTTTGTGATTGATATAGCATTAGTATCATTTGCTTTGGAAGTAATTTGACAGAGCAGGATATCATCTCCATTTAGGTCAGTTAATACAAGGGCTGGTCTTCTCTTGCTTCCTGAAAGATTAGAAAAAGGAAAAGGAATTACTACAATATCTCCTTTTATAAAAGTTCCCATGCTTTATCTTCTTCTTTTGTCAACCAATCTTTAGCTAAACTTTTCTCACTAGCGTAATGAGTTAGCAAAGTATCATCATTAACAGTTTTAGCTTCTTCAACAGTAAAAGCAATGATTTCAATTTTTTTGCCAATAAAATTATCTGGTAATTTTAATATTACTTGATTATTATCTGGAATTAAAATTGTTTTAAGCATAAAATTGTTTTAAAAATTATTGGAACTCTTTTCCTAAATAATATAACTCAATCATCAATATACAAATATAAGAACAAATTGTAGTATTTTTTTGGTATAAAATATTATCTTCTCAGCAGTGTCTCTTGTAAAGGACACTGCGTATGCAAATATTTAAACGCTATCAATATCTCTTGTAAAGGACATTAATGGTGATTAGTTTTGCAAGTGTATAGCTATACCATATTTATACACAATTGTTACGCAGAGTCCTGCTACGCTTTTTCACCTACGCCCAGAGACGCTGCTAGGAAAGAAAATACAAGAGGATGTTGATGGTTTAAATTGAAACCTACCTTTTCTCTAAAGCAAACTGATTGGCATCTTGTGCTTCATTATAATAGTTGCTACATGCTTTTGAAAGTGTACCTTCGTACTGAAATCCGTTTTTACTTAATACTTTTTCACTAGCAACATTGCCTACTACTACTTTGGCAATTACTCGTTTTATGGTCGTAGTAGTAAACAACCAATTGCACATTGTTTGTATAATTGCAGTCATAGTGCCTTTTCCTACATATGCTTCATCTAACCAATACGACAATTCGGCTTCTTGTTTATGCCAATTAATTTCTCTTATATTAAAATGACCTATAATTTTATCTTCACTATTAAAAATTAAAAAAGCAAACTGTTTCTTTTGTTTCCATTGTTTCATTTTATCTAACACAAACAATAAACTTTTATCTTTCGTTTCGTTTTGTGGTAGCATTTTAGAAAAACTATTACTCAGTCGTTGTTTATTTTTTTGAATTAAATCAAATAACTCTACATAAGCAGTTTTGTAGTATGGTGTCAAGTAAATATCAAAATTAATTACGGCTATTTTCATATAAGTTTCCAAAACTAAAATATAATTTCTAAATTAGGAATGAATTTATACACAGCACAATGAAAACATCTTTTTTAGATAAAAATAAACCACCATTAATTATTGAACCAAGTTCTGGTGATAACTCAAAAGCAACATTAATTAATTGGATTAATGAAAATCATCAGCAAGTAGAAGATGATTTAACCAAGCATGGTGCAATCTTGTTTAAGCATTTCGATATACAATCGCCACAAGATTTTGAAGCGGTTGCTAAAGCTGTTGATAGCGATTTAAAGAATGATTATATGGGAACTTCTCCTAGAGATAAAAAAACAGATTTTGTTTTTTCTGCTAGTGAGTTGCCAGCACATTATCCAATTATGCAACATTGCGAAATGAGTTTTTTGCCTTCTGCACCACGACGATTATTTTTCTACTGTCATACTGCACCAGAATATGGTGGCGAAACACCTATCTGCGATTTTAGAAAAGTGTATTTAGGATTGAATGATGAAGTGCGAACGGCTTTCGAAAACAAAGGCGTTAAACACATTAGAAATTATTCTTCGCCAAATGATAAAAGTAAAAGTGCTTTTCAATTAAAAAAATGGGACGAGTTATTTCATACTAAAGATAAAGCGGTTATTGCTGAAAAAGCCAAGCTACACGATATACAACTAGAATGGAAAGAGAATGATGGTTTGAGAATGATTAATAAAAGTGATGCTTTTAAAATACATCCAAAAACTGGAGAAATGGTTTGGTTTAATCATACACAAGTTTTTCATGTTGATGCTGCGGCTATTGAGTATGAGAAAATTCATCAGCGACAAAAAAGATGGGAAACTTTTAAATACAGTGCTTTGTTAGAAGTATTGACTTGGTGGAAAAAGAAAACCAAAAATCCGTTTGACCAAAGTATGCATGTTACTTTTGGTGATGATACCGAAATTCCTGAAGATTATGTAGAGCATGTTATTGATGTAATTTGGGACAATTTATCAATTTATGCTTGGGAAAAAGGTGATATCATTTGTATCGATAATTTTTCTACATCGCACGGACGACTACCTTATACTGGTGATAGAGAAGTGATGGTAAGCTGGACATCTTAATATTTTGGATTTAGACAATATACAAGTACATTTTAGTCCAAATGGATTATTATTTCTTAATATTTGTTTAGGATATATTTTATTTGGCATTGCATTAAATCTTACTATAGCAGATTTTAAACTTATTTTAAAGCAACCTAAAACAATTTTAGTTGGTGCATTTTCGCAGTTTATTGCTTTTCCTTTTTTTACATTTTTACTAGTACTGCTTTGGAAACCAGCTGCACCATTGGCATTAGGTATGTTTTTAGTAGCAGCATGTCCTGGTGGAAACATCTCCAATTATATTACACATTTATCTAAAGGTAATACAGCATTATCTATAACACTTACAGCAATAGCAACTGTTTTAGCTATATTTTTTACACCAATAAATTTTGCTTTTTATGCTAGTAAGTATGAAGCAACCAATGCATTACTACACACTATTCATTTAGATTTTTTTGATTTACTAAAAAGTGTATTTATGTTATTGGCTATTCCTTTGTGTTTAGGAATGATAGTACGACATTATTTTCCTGAGTTTACAAAAAAGACCAAGCAATTTTTCTCTGTTACTTCTTTAATCATTTTTGTAGGATTTTTGGTTGTTGCTTGCGTTAATAATTTTGACAATTTTAAATTATATATAAAAGTAATAGTACTATTAGTATTGGTACATAATTTACTTGGATTTTTTTTAGGATATTTAATTGCCAAATTAGCCAAGTTAGATATGGCTTCAGTAAAAACCATTACCATAGAAACAGGCATTCAAAATGCAGGTTTAGGTTTAGTGTTGATTTTTAATTTCTTTGGCGGAATGGGTGGTATGGCATTAATTGCAGCATGGTGGGGAATTTGGCACATCATTGCTGGATTAATACTTTCTACAATATTAAGAAGAAAAGTATAATAGAAACACTAACAATATAAATTCAATTATTAATCAACTGATAGATAGACTGTCTTTGCCAAATTTTGAGAAGGAGAACAAAATTGTGGTCTACCTGTCGATACCATGTCTGCCGATAGGTAGAGACAAGCAATCTCAAACTATATATTTTTGATATATATTACTAAACTACTTTCACTTGTAAAGACGGAAATGTTTTTATCTCAAATTACGCAGTAGCTACTTTTTATACTATGAGTTATACACATGGTTACTCAAATTGAAGTATTTCATACTTCTAGTTCTAAATAGAAAGTGCGTAGTACTTCAACTTTATTAGCACTAACTTTTAAGCAGTAAAGCGTGGCGTAGCTACGCAACCTTAAAAACAAACAAAATGAAACCCTATTTTTTTCTAATGCGTAATTTGGGTTTATACTAATTAGCATTCAAAACAGCTTTATTCTTTTGTATTGTTTCTTTATCTATTTTGATTAATCGAAGTCAGGTTAATAATTAATAACTACACTAAATTAATTATTAACTACTAGCTTGTAACCTTGTCCGTGAATATTCATGATGGTTAAAGTATCGTCTGCTTTTAGATATTTTCTAATTTTAGATATAAAAACATCCATACTTCTTGCAGTAAAATAACTATCGTCTTGCCAAACATGTTTTAGTGCAATATCTCGCTCTAATAATTCGTCTTGTCTTTCAAAAAATAGTCGTAGTAACTCATTTTCTTTAGTCGTTAATTTTATTTCTTTTCCTTTAACTATTAATTTATGATTTTTATAATCTAACCTAGAGTTACCTGCAAAATATTCATTTTCTGCTTGTTTAACTTCTACTTTTTCTGTTCTTCTTAAAATAGCATTCATTTTTAATTCTAAGATTTCCATAGAAAAAGGTTTGGTAATGTAATCGTCTGCACCAATAGTTAAACCTTTAATTTTGTCTTCTTTCATCGACTTAGCTGTAAGAAAAATAATAGGCACTTCGGCATCGTCTGCTCTAATTTCTTCTGCTACAGTAAAGCCATCTTTCTTTGGCATCATCACATCAAGCAATATAATATCATATTTATTTTTTCTATAAGCAAAAAGACCTTCTGCTCCATCTCTTTTTAAATCTACCTCAAAGTTTTTGTGCTTTAAATATTCTTCTAGTAACATGCCTAAATTTGGATCGTCTTCTACTAGTAATACTTTTTTGTTTGTTGTTGTACTCATATCTTAATTATTTATTGGTAATTGTATTATAAATTTTGAACCTTCTTTTAATTTGCTTTCTACACTAATTTTTCCTTCGTGTGCTTCTACAATAGATTTTACATAACTCAAACCTAAACCAAAACCTTTTACAGTATGCACATCGCCTTTGGTTACTCTATAAAATTTATCAAATATTTTATTTTGATTTTCTTTAGATAAACCAATTCCATTATCTATTACCTCAATTTGTATGCCTTTTGGTGTGTCTAAAGTGTTAATTTTAATTAACGGAGTTTCTTCATTATATTTTATTGCGTTATCTATTAAATTATTTATCATATTAGAGATGTGTAATTCATCTATATACAAAACATTATTTTTTGCTTGAAAGTTCATTACTATTTGTCCGTTTAAACCTTCAAGCATTAAAGAAAATCTATTAGCAACCGACTCTATTATCTCATTAATATTTCTATAATCTTTATTCAGCTGAATTTCGCCTTTGTCTAGCTTGGCAATTTGTAGTACATTTTCTACATGATTGGCTAATCTTTTGTTCTCATCATATATGATATTAGCATATTTACTTCTATTGCTTTCTATAGATGCAATTGATTTATCTCTCAACATTTCGCTAGCTAAAGAAATAGTAGCAATTGGTGTTTTGAGTTCGTGTGTCATATTGCTAATGAAATCATTTTTCATGTCTGATAATTTCTTTTGTTGAAATATAATTTGAAACGACATGCCAAATGCTGCAACTGTTAACAAGAAGAAAAACAAAGAACTCAATATCATTGGCCACATTGAAAAATATAAGTACTTATCTCTTTCTGGAAAAAGCAATTTTAATGTTTTTTGTCCACCAAAAGCACTACGACTAAATAGTTCCATTTCGTACTTTGATTTATACAATAATGCAAGTGGTACTCCTTTTGAAATTAGTACAAAATTGTTGGGTGCCATTTCTGTAATACCATATTGTACCGTTGTTTTTATTCCTCTATGTGCTAAGTTTTTATCAATAATACTTTGTAGTTTACTCGTATCTAACCACTCGTTAATTGGCAATAAACTAATCATTTGTTTTGCCATTAATTCTTGTAAGTTATCAAATTCAATAGGTAGCGTTTTTAGCATTCTAGATTTTAATGCTCTATATTTTTCTGCATCGAAAGAATCTTTAGGAAACACATATTGTTTATAGTTGCCTAGTGTGTCGTAGTAATTAAGAATTAAGTCTTCGTTGTGTTTGTTTAGTTTTGATGTAATGTGATTATTGATGTGCGATTGACTAAATGCTGCATTTAACATTGGTTCTAAATTGATGTTTTCAATATCGTTAGCCATGTCATACATTGCTTGAAAAACATCATTATCAAAATCTTGAGCACGAGATTTTACTGCTTTCTGCAACCAAACTATTTGCAAAACAGCCAAACCCATTAATCCTAAGAAAAGACAAACAGAAGCAAATGCTACAAAATTTTTATTCACACTTCAAAGATAATTGAAAGTGAAAAACAAATTGTTAAATTAACTATTTTTAACCGCTATTCAATATTGTTTTCTAGCGACTGAGCTTTTTCTAAAGTCACTTTTTTGTTGTTATAATATGCTTGAATATAAGCATTTTCATAACCAGCTTCTTTGATTTTTTGCAAGTATTTTTCGGCAGTTTCGTAGTCTTTATACTTGCCAATGTAATATAGTGTATTGTCTCCGTCTTTCTCTTTAATAAACAAACCTAATGCTTCTATATCGTAGTAATAAGAAGTTCCTGGATCTTTTAAAAATGAACTGAGAAATATATTGTAATACAAACCTTCTATTGCTTCGTTCTTTTTTGACTTTTTAGATTTACTTGTTGTTGTTTTAGTTGTAACTATACTTTCTTCTGCTACCGTTTTCGCAACTTTTAAAGAATCTTTTACTGCTTTTTTATTAATTGATGCAAGTTTTTCTTTATTAGATTTAGTTTTTATTTTATCTACCTTTTCTTTATTTGTAGTAGCATCAAACGATTCGATAATTGGTGTATTGGTTTTATTAACTTGCTGTATTTTTTTTAGTTCATTGTATTTTTTTTCATACGCTAAAGCTTCTGCATCTCTTTTCTTTAACTCTAAACAAATAGCATATTCTTTATACGCTTCTATATTAATGTTTGGATATTCTATTACCTTTTCATACCAAGGCAATGCACTAATTTTTTTATTGGTATAAAAGTAGCATCTAGCAATTTGTAATTTAAATTCTAGTAAATCATGTTTGCTTTCTAGTTTTTGATAGATTTTTAGTGCCTCATTATACTTTTTATCAAAGAATAACTGATTGGCTTTATTCCATTGTTTGTATTCATTTTTTGCTGATGACATCAAACAAAATGACAAACTAAATACTAATACAGCTACTCTTAACATGGTACAAAGTAAATGAAAATATTTAAGATAAATAAAGTAATGTGATTATGAAATAGTAGCTTTTGCTTCTGCTAGCTTATCGTCTATTTGTCTAGTTAGAAAATGATAGAACATTATAAAATCTGATGCTAAGCTATAAAACGGATATTGAAAAGTTGCTGGTTTATTTTTCTCAAAAAAGAAATGACCTATCCAAGCAAAAGTATAACCTAATAAAGGCAACATTGCTACTTTCCACCAAGTTGGTTGAACGATTAACCAAACCAACGCTAGTATAACTAAACCTGTTCCTACATAGTGCAACACTCTACAGGTTGGATTGCTATGTTCTGTTAAATAATATGGATAAAATGCTTTTAGTGATTGATATTTCTTTTCCATGATAGTTGCTTTTCTATATTTAAAGTTAATCAAAAATATTGAAATAGATTAGATAGATTGTTAGACATAAGATATTAGACGATGGACTTTCTTCTTCAGAGTCATTTGCAAGGAGACTCTGAGTGGTGCAAAATTTAATAATATCAACAATAAATAAAAATACTTGTAATAAGCGTATTTTTGAGCTTGAAAAATGGAACTTAAACAAAAGGCATATTTACAAATACACATTGCTGTTTTTTTATGGGGAATTACGGCTATTCTTGGTAAACTAATTTCGTACTCGGAATTGGTTTTGGTTTGGTACAGAATGACTATGGTAAGTGTTCTGTTTTTATTTTTTCCAAGCATCTATAAAGAACTAAAAACATTAAGCCAATCGACTATTATAAAAGTTGGTGCTATTGGAATTTTAGTAGCATTACATTGGGTTTGTTTTTATGGTTCTATCAAATATGCTAATGCTTCTGTTGCTCTAAGTTGCTTGGCTTTGACTTCTTTTTTTACGGCTATTATTGAACCAATAATTACTAAAACACCATTCAACAAAGCAGAACTATTATTAGGTATTTTGGTCATTCCTGGAATATGGTTAATCAGTCAATCGATTAATACCAATTATTATATTGGATTGATTTTAGGTTTACTTGCAGCTTTGTTAGCAGCAATATTTACATCGCTCAATAAAAAGGAAACACAACATACGCCACCAAAAGTTACGGTGTTTATACAATTAGGTTGTGGTGCTTTATTTTTAAGTTTAATTATGCCAATCTACTTGCAATTTTTTCCAAATAGTTTTTATTTGCCAGATGGTAGAGATTTAATTTTACTAATAATATTAGCTGTAATCTGCACCATTTTACCTTATATTTTATATTTAAAATCGTTGAAAGTATTGACTGCCTTTGCTACCAACTTAATCAACAATTTAGAACCAATTTATGGTATTATTTTAGCCGCTATTTTTTTTCAAGAAAACAAAGAATTATCCATTAGCTTTTATATAGGAACTTTAATTATATTATTAGCTGTTTTTATTGATCCAATGGTACAAAAAACGGTTAACCGACCAAAGCATTGATATCTTTCAGAAAGAAACTTCAGACAAATAATAAGAATAAGTCCGTCTACTCTGAGTGAAATGGAATGAAACGAAGAGTCTCCCTGTTGACCTAGGAGATATTTCGCTATCGCTCAATATGACGACAATGAGTTGTTAAGCGACGATTGAATTAAGTGCTGATTTTATAATTTCTAATGCTTGATTGAGTTGTTGTTCATTAATAACTAATGGTGGTGCAAATCGAATAATATTACCATGAGTAGGTTTAGCTAATAATCCATTATCTCGCATGTGTAAACACAAGTTCCAAGCCAATTCATCTTCATGGTTCCATTCATTATCGTACTCATGCTTTTGTTTGATTTCTATTGCATTCAACAAACCTTTTCCTCTTATCTCTTTCACCAATGGATGATTTAATGCTTTGAGTTCATTTCTAAAAATCTCGCCCATTGTAGCAGCATTTTCAATAAGATTTTCTTCTTGAATGACTTCTAATGCAGCCATTGCTACTTTACAAGCCAAAGGATTTCCACCAAAAGTAGAACCATGTTCGCCTGGTTTAATGCACAACATAATTTCATCATTAGCTAAAACTGCACTTATTGGCATAACACCACCACTCAACGCTTTACCCAAAATAAGAATATCTGGTTTTACATGATCGTGGTCGCAGCACATCATTTTTCCAGTTCTGGCAATTCCTGTTTGTACTTCATCGGCAATAAACAATACATTATATTGTGTACACAAAGCACGAACTTGTTGTAGATAACCATCATCAGGAACAATTACACCAGCTTCGCCTTGTATTGGTTCTACAAAAAATGCAGCTACTGTTTTGTCTTGCAATGCTTGCTCTAAAGCAGGAATATCGTTATAAGGAATTTTTTCAAATCCAGGAACAAATGGACCAAAACCTTTGTATGAACTTGGATCTGTTGAGGCAGAAACAGCAGCAATGGTTCGTCCCATAAAATTATTGTTGGCAAAAATAATTTTAGCTTTATTTTCTTCTACGCCTTTTACTTCGTAAGCCCATTTTCTTGCTAACTTGATAGCAGTTTCACCACCTTCAACTCCAGTATTCATTGGCAATACCTTATCGTAACCTAAAAGCTGTGTAATGTATTGTTCGTATGCTCCTAGTGCATCATTATAGAAAGCTCTTGATGTAAGTGTTAGTTGTTCTGCTTGTTCTTGTAATGCATTTATTATTTTTGGATGACAATGTCCTTGATTGACAGCAGAGTATGCCGACAAAAAATCGAAGTACTTTTTACCATCTACATCCCAAACAAAAATGCCTTTTCCTTTATTTAGTACTACTGGTAATGGATGATAATTATGTGCACCAAATTTATCTTCTAGTCCAATGTAATAAGCACTATCTTTCATGTTCTGTTTTTTGTAAAATTAATAAAAAACAGAAAGAAAGTAAACAAAACCTTTCCACTTAGAAACTACTCTCCTTCTTAGAATGGGCAGTCTCTACATGGGTTGACTTGCATATCAAATCTTTGTAGTGATTTGAAGTCGTAGCCACCACCTACTATTCTAAATTCTGTTCTTCTGTTTCTTTGGTGTTCGTACTCGCTACATGGTACACCATCGGTACAACCATTTACTGGTTGTGTTTCACCATAGCCTTTGGCTTGTAGTCTATTCTTGCTGATGCCTCTTGCTATCAACCAGTTCACTACACTCTGTGCTCTGCGTTGCGATAGCTTGATGTTATAATCATATGGTGCTCTTGAGTCGGTATGTGAGCCAATTTCTACTATCACACTTGGGTTCTCTTGCATGAAGCTAAGTAACTTGTTTAAGTCGCCTTCACTCTCTTCTCTTATGTACCACTTGTCAAAGTCATAGTATATGTCTTTTAGTACGATTGGTTCTGATTTCTCGCCATCTGGATAGCTGTCTGGTATGCCATCGCCATCTGTGTCTATCATACCACCTGGTATTGGATCTAGTATTACTTCTACTTCTTTTGGATTAACACCACATCTCATGTCTATCTTACAATCGCCATCATCTTTGATTACTTCTGTATATCCTGGTAGGTATCCTTCTTTGTTGGCTACTACTATGTAATCACAGTCGCATCTTACTATCTCGCATATCTTACCATTCTCATCTGCTACTAGTGCTTTTGTCCATCCTTCACACTTGCTAGACAATAGTATCTTCGCTCCTGCCAGTGGATGGGTATTCTCTGGTGTTTTGTTGTCTATGTTTTCTATGCTTTCTGGTGTCGTAGTATTTGGTGTGTTTAAGCTCTCTAAGCTCTTACCTAGTACTGTTATACTCATAGCATATTCTTTGCTCTTCTCTAATGGTATTTTTACAAATACTGTTCCACCTGGCTCTACGCCTTTGGTTGTAGCACACACACTATTGTTGCTTGCATAACCTTCTGCACTCGCCTCAAAACAGTAATCCATATTCTTAATCACTCCAAACTCAAACTCTCCATCACATTCCGTTTCTGTTCTTCCTTCTTCACTGCTCGTAGTTTTGGCAATCATCTTTACTTTACTCTCACATATCGGCTCGCCTGTTTGTGCATCTACTACTATTCCTTCTAAATATATGCCATCATCCTCAAAGCTATAAATGTCATCTAAGCCATGTCCACCTTCTCTGTTCGATGTAAAGTATCCTGTGCTTTTGTCTTCGCCATACACCAAGCCAAAGTCATCATACGAACTGTTGATTGGTGCTCCTATGTTTCTTATCTTACCTACTTTGTCTGTCTTTGCGTCTACTTTCGTTCTAAAGATGTCTAGACCGCCTAATCCGCCATGTCCATCACTAGCAAAATATAGGTTATTATCTTTATCTACATACGGAAACATCTCCATGCCTTCTGTGTTGATTTCTGGTCCTAAGTTCTTTGGTGTACCCCAACTGCCTTCGCCTTCTTTCTGTGTTACATATACATCTGTACCACCGTAACCACCTGGCATATCACTGATAAAATACATCGTATTACCATCTGGTGTAAGTGCTGGATGTCCTACACTATATTCATCGTTATTATAGGCAAACTCTTTGTCTTTCTCCCACTTCAGTCCATTCACCTCCGATTCGTATATCTTTAACTTTACTATCTTATCATCACTCTTGCCTGTCTTGCCATGATAGTAGTTGTTTCTAGTAAAATATACCTTATTCCCTTCTGGTGTGAAGCTTGGTGTTGCTTCGTGATACTTCGTACTGGCATCGTCTTTTAGCTGTTTTGGCTTGCTATCGAACTTCGTACCTTTTCCTTCTACAAAGTACATATCAAAAAACTGTGTCCCTGTCCATGTGTGTTCTCTGCCTATTGCTTTTGAACTGTCTCTACTTGAGGAGTAGTATAAGCCACCGTCTTTGTAATATGGTCCAAAATCATATCCACCACTGTTAAAATCTAAATTATGTATTTCGTATCTATCTCTACTTAGTAAGTACTGTCCGTAGTCCGCACTTGCTTTGAGTTGATTCCCTGCTCTTTTATCTTCTGGTACACTTTGCTTGTAATTGGCATACCACTTTGCTGCTTCTTCATACTTCTCATTTGCCTGTAGCATTTGTGCGTAGTATAGCTTGTATTTTGGATCTAATTCATCTCCTGCATTTACTGCTTTGCCATACCAATACTCTGCTTGTACAAAGTTAGATGTTAATCTATAGCAATCGCCTAACTCGCTCATCGCTTTGACATCGCCTTCACCTTTTTTCTTTAGGTAATCTTCATATAATGGTATCGCTTCTTTGTAGGCTAAGTCGTTGTATAACTTCTCTGCTTTGCTTATGCCTCCTATTGCATTTTCTGTAACTCCACCGCCTTCTATTACTTGTGCTTTGGTTTGCATGCCTAAAAACAGGAGCATCATAAGTAATAGTACTATTTTGCTTATGTTTATTTTTATTGCTCTTTTTATATATTTTTGTCCCTTTTTCATTTGTATTTCTGTTTTAGGTCTTTTTAAAAATATCTTGGTGTGATTACTTTTTTCTTCTCAAAGCCAAAGTCATAGCCTAGTATCACTTCATAACTACCATTGTTATAATCTCCGAGTTTGGTTAGTGTATAATCATAGGCAAAGCCTATTAACAGTTGTTTGGTTGGCCATACCTCTAAAAGTGCATCGAAGCTATCGCTGTTCGTTAGTCCTGTCTTCTTGTTGTGAAAGGCAGTTCTATAGGTTCCGCCTATGTTTACTCTATCGTAAATGAGTAAGCTTAAGTTAAAGTCAAACTCATGTGGTATCTTTTGCTCTGCACTAGCTATGTATTTGTACATTATCTGTGGTCTGATTTTAAGTACCTTACCTGCTGGTATTACACCTCCTGCTAGTGCAAAAAAGTGTGGTGTTCTGCTTGCACTTGTAAAGCTACCTTGTGAACTCTGTGCTAGTGCGTCTACTTGGTCTTTGTTGTACAAGTCGCCTTTGATAAAGTTAGGTACACTCGCTCCTACATAAAAATACTTGTGATAGATATATAGTCCTGCTCCTACATCTGGAAGTATTCTACTTACATTCTCTTGGAATACTGGATCTTGTTGTTCCAATGGATTTAACTCCGATAAGTTGCTCTTATACCATAGTATACCTGCATTGATACCAATGCTTAACTTTACGCCTTTGCCTAGTGGTACTCGGTATGCGTAACTTACATCAAACCATGTTTGGTTCGTTACACCTAGTCTGTCGTTCACTAAGAAAAAGCCCATGGCTGAGTGTTCTTTCTTAAACGGTGAGTGAATACTCACTGTCGTTGTCTGTGGTGCTCCATCTATGCCTGTCCACTGGTTTCTATACAGTGCCCTAATGCTTAGCACCTCTCTAGAACCTGTGTAACCTGCGTTGATTGGCAACTTGTTATACATGAACTGCGTGTACTGTGGTTCTTGTTGTCCGTATACCACTCCTGCTTGTAATAGTAACAGTAGCAACGCCATTTTACCGAATACTTTAAGACTATTTATCATCTCTTTTCTTTTTATTTGTTCCTTTTATTGTTCCCTTTTTTGCCTTTGGGGCAGCATGCCTTCTATTACACGCTGCCTTATTGGCTTTTTGGTATTCTCTCTCTTTTCTTATCTATTACCTGTGAATGACTATAAATCCTGCTTTGTTCACCTGCTCTCCTTCTCTGGTTAAGTATTTCAACACATAGTAGTAAGTACCATCTGGTAGTGGTGCTCCTTTGTACTCGCCATCCCAGCCAGACAAGTTGCTATATGCCTCGTTTCTATACACCTCTATGCCCCATCGGTTGTAAACGCATAACACTACATCTACTGACTCTTCTATACATGGTATGTACCAAGTATCGTTGATACCATCTCCGTTTGGTGAGATCGCATTTGGTATGATACAGCTTTCTATCTCTATAAATACCCATGCTGTATCGTTACCATCTGGATCGCAGATTACATACTGGAAGCTGTCTACTCCTCTGTAGTCTACCTGTGGTGTATAGGTTATCGTGCCGTCTGTATTCACTACCACACTTCCATGCTCTGGTGCTGTAATGATACCTTCTGGACTACATACTTGTAGTGGATCACTATCGGTTTGTTCGTCATTACCTAGTACCGTTATTGTAATTGGTGTGTTTACATCGGTTACCACTGTATCATTATTTGCTACTGGTGGCACGCCTGTTACCGTGATGATAACCGTAGTCTCGAAGCATTCGCCGTCCTCATTACATGCACTTATACATAGTGTATCTGTTCCCTTAACATCACCTGCCGTGTAAACCAAGCAACCTTCCTCATTAATGTACCAACTAATATAGTCTTCTACGCCTGCTGTCGCTCCTGTGCATGCTGTTATCGTTATATCAGTTCCCGTTGGTAGTATGAATTCACCACAGATACTGTCTGTCTCGTTGATTGGTATTATCTCTCTTATAGTATCTTTTGGTTCTTCTACTGTAATAATGATGATAGTTGTATCGCACATGCCTAAGTCATCGCATACTGTAATACATATCGTATCGTTGCCTGTAAAGCCATCCTCTGGTGTATATACTATACATGGATCTGTACCTGTTATCTCTACATTTGCATTACCATCGCATGTAGTAATACTCGTTACCGTGCCTGATAACTGTGTAGTATCTAAACATACTGTTACCGGACATCCATAACAGGTCGTGTCAAGGATAGTGTCTACTGAAGGCAGATTACTGACAATTAATATTGTAGTATCTATTATACCTGTAATAGTATCTTTCTTTATGATACATAATGTATCTAATCCAAACCCTCCTAAATCACTCCTATCTATTACAACACAACCGTCATCATTTACATTATAGATATTGCTACTATTATTATTATGACTACACAACACTATTTCCGTTACAATATTACTCATCATTGGCTCTATCTCAACACATATCGTATCTAGTGTTGATATCACACCTGTATCATATATCGTCTCCGTGGTTGGTAGCTTATTAATGATAATGACTGTAGTATCACAACTGATAAAGACTATAGTATCTACTCCCACCTCATCATCTAAATAATAAATAAAACAATTTGAAGAAGTATCAAAATCCCAATCATCTCTATAAACTATACCAATAACTGCACCATCTATTATCTTAGCTACTTGAATTATTGGATTATTTACGCCATCATAGCAGATTGTATCTAAACAAATAACTATAGAATCTTTATTATACACTGTATCATAAATTGTATCAATAAGAGGAATTACATTTACTAATACACTAGTCGTATCACATACACCTAGTGTATTGTCACAAACCACTACACAGAACTGATCTTCTCCTATATCTGTTCCTGTATATGTCACATTTACACAGTTACCATTGATAGTGGTGGTTGGCATCGTGATGTTGTCTAGTGCTCCGTTGCACAATACTATTGATACATCGTCTGCGGACATGCCGTCTTCGATTACTACACAAATGTCATTAGTTGAATTCACTCTTAATGTATCATATATCATTTCTACAGATGGAATAATTGGCACTTCTATTACCAATGTGTCGCATACTTCCCCTAGCGTATCACATACTATGATACATAGGGTGTCTTTGCCTATCGTTCCGTTTGAGGTATATGTTACACAACCAGTGCTGCTGTCTATACTGTATGCACCTAGTCCACTTGTTGCTTCTTGTGTTCCATCGCACAGTGTCCAGTGACCATTAGTGATATCAAAAATCGTATCTAAACATATGGTATTAGTACAGGTATCACATACTGGTAGTGTTGGCAAGGTGTCTGTTGCTGTTACTGTGATTACTACTGTGGTGGTATCACATACACCTAGTGTATTGTCACAAACCACTACACAGAACTCATCTTCGCCTATGTCTGTGCCTGTATAACTTACCATAACACAACTACCATTGATAGTGGTGGTTGGCATCGTGATGTTGTCTAGTGCTCCGTTGCACAATACTATTGATACATCGTCTGCGGACATGCCGTCTTCTATCTGTACACATAAGCTGTCGGTCGTACCGATTGTCGTACTGTCTGTCACTTCTTCTGTTGTTGGTATAATTCCTATTATTACTGGTACGCTATCGCATACTTCCCCTAGCGTATCACATACTATGATACATAGGGTGTCTTTGCCTATCGTTCCGTTTGAGGTATATGTTACACAACCAGTGCTGCTGTCTATACTGTATGCACCTAGTCCACTTGTTGCTTCTTGTGTTCCATCGCACAGTGTCCAGTGACCATTAGTGATATCAAAAATCGTATCTAAACATATGGTATTAGTACAGGTATCACATACTGGTAGTGTTGGCAAGGTGTCTGTTGCTGTTACTGTGATTACTACTGTGGTGGTATCACATACCCCTAGTATCGTATCGCATATCACTACACAGAACTCATCTTCGCCTATGTCTGTGCCTGTATAACTTACCATAACACAACTACCATTGATAGTGGTGGTTGGCATCGTGATGTTGTCTAGTGCTCCGTTGCACAATACTATTGATACATCGTCTGCGGACATGCCGTCTTCTATCTGTACACATAAGCTGTCGGTCGTACCGATTGTCGTACTGTCTGTCACTTCTTCTGTTGTTGGTATAATTCCTATTATTACTGGTACGCTATCGCATACTTCCCCTAGCGTATCACATACTATGATACATAGGGTGTCTTTGCCTATCGTTCCGTTTGAGGTATATGTTACACAACCAGTGCTGCTGTCTATACTGTATGCACCTAGTCCACTTGTTGCTTCTTGTGTTCCATCGCACAGTGTCCAGTGACCATTAGTGATATCAAAAATCGTATCTAAACATATGGTATTAGTACAGGTATCACATACTGGTAGTGTTGGCAAGGTGTCTGTTGCTGTTACTGTGATTACTACTGTGGTGGTATCACATACCCCTAGTATCGTATCGCATATCACTACACAGAACTCATCTTCGCCTATGTCTGTGCCTGTATAACTTACCATAACACAACTACCATTGATAGTGGTGGTTGGCATCGTGATGTTGTCTAGTGCTCCGTTGCACAATACTATTGATACATCGTCTGCGGACATGCCGTCTTCTATCTGTACACATAAGCTGTCGGTCGTACCGATTGTCGTACTGTCTGTCACTTCTTCTGTTGTTGGTATAATTCCTATTATTACTGGTACGCTATCGCATACTTCCCCTAGCGTATCACATACTATGATACATAGGGTGTCTTTGCCTATCGTTCCGTTTGAGGTATATGTTACACAACCAGTGCTGCTGTCTATACTGTATGCACCTAGTCCACTTGTTGCTTCTTGTGTTCCATCGCACAGTGTCCAGTGACCATTAGTGATATCAAAAATCGTATCTAAACATATGGTATTAGTACAGGTATCACATACTGGTAGTGTTGGCAAGGTGTCTGTAAGGCATAAATCTAATGTAATAATAGAATTGATGATGCTATCGCATCCATTTATATTTGTTAGTACATCTGTAAATGTACCCCCTGTTTTATATACACTTGACCCTACGATAATACTATCGCCGTAACAAAGTGCATAGTAGTTTGTTGTTGTATCTAAATTTAAAAGTTTGACAATAAAATGCTCTGTTTCAATAGTATCGCAACCGAGTGGTGCTACTTTAGCATAGATTAAGCCAGTATCTGCTGCACTTACAGAAAGTGTACTACCAGTTTCTCCACTTAGAAGAACACCATTTTTATACCATTGGTAAGTTGCCGAAAGTGTTGTTACAGTTCCTGCATTGATAATCATATTTGTATCTCCGCAAGAAGTTGTTCTACTTAGCAAGATAAAGAGATCTGTTTTTTTGGAACAGCCCATTTTACCTACTGGCGTATACTCTGCATAATACAGCCCAGCTGCTTGTACATTGGTTAATGTGTTGCTAGTTGCTCCACTAATTGCTCCACTTGCATTGTACCATTGGTAATTACTATTACCTATGGGTGCAGTTAAATTAAATGACTGTGCATTTAACTGCTGCACCATAATAGTAAGTATTACTATTAGTAGGCATTTAAAATTTAAGTAAGCTATTTTATTGCTCATAGTTTTCTTTTTTAGACCGCTAGGCGTACAGATCGCTACGCTTTTATACATAAGACCACTACGCTTTTAGATTTTTATTTTTATAGTAGAAGTACTTAGTATAGAGTAGTGCGTACTGCGACTGCTCTTTACTTGGCACTTACTGTTTTTTTTTCCTTTCTTGAGATACTGAATCAATACAACATGACGAGAAAGTGGTTATTTTTTAGACATAAGAGTTAAGATATAGACCTTAGACCTTACGGCTTTTTGTTTTTCTATCTGTTTTTAAACCTGACAGGTTCAAGAACCTGTCAGGTTTGTTTTTACCTGCCAAGTTTGTACACCCAGCAGGTTGTTATTTATTTTTTTTCTCAGCTGTGCTGGCAACAAAAATCGTTATTAATCTACCTTATCAACATTTAAAATTGCATTTATTACTGTTGATGTAGATGGTGCAAGGGAACTGGTATAACGTAACTGTAGGTTGGTGCCTGCAGTTAAATAAACAATAACAGAACCACTTGTTGATATATCTCTTCTGACAGCACCAACTGTTTCTTGTCTAGCACAGAATCGATTTGCTAAGGCTGTACCTGCTGTAGCATCCCACAATGTCATACAAACTGCATTTTGTGTAACCGGATTATCAGGATAATATACCATTGAAGCCGAAACTCTATAATATCCATCTTCACTTATAGTAATCTGATTTCCCGGAACATCAGTAGATACTGCTACACCCTGATCTACAGGGGCTGCATTTAGGTTTACTACTGTTGAAGAACCAGCAGGACCTGCAACAGCTAAATTGTTTGCTCTCATTTCAGCAAAACTTTTTTGTGGTGCTATACTCACGGTATTACCCCCAGAGATAGTAAGACTATCTGTAGCGGGGTCGTAGCTAAGGGTTTGTGGGGTAGATGAGCCGGAGCCGCCACCGCAGTCGATGCGGTGTACTTCTAGGAAAGTTCTGCTTGCGCTAATTAGTACAGATTGAGTGTTGTTAGACCAAAGGCTCACAACATCACCTGCTGACAAGTATTGATAGGTGGTAATATTGTGAGCAGTTGAATTTGTTGTGTTTGGATATGTTTCATTCTCAAAAGCCACTTCTACTCCATTCACTACAACCCTAGCCCCTACATTGTAGGAATTTGCTGATACATTTCTGGCTGCACTCATTTGCCCAACAATCTGATACCAACCATCTACATCTATTGTAATACCACTTGCATTAGATGTTAAACCTCCTTCATTATATATAGGGGTTGTATTAAAATGAGTATATGCAGCCGATGTAGCATTGTTTTGGTCAGAAGCACCCTCTATACGGATGTGGCTGCATGGCTCACTTGCCACATACAAGGTATCTGTGCCGGTGGATGTGCCTGAGCCGGAGCCGCAGTCTATGCGGGCAACAGATAACCATGCCTCTGTTAAATCACAAGAACAACTTCCCCATATTTCAATTACATCTCCTACGCTTAACGGCATCGTTGCAAACAAGTTATGCGCATTGCCATTACCCATTACAATATTTGAAGTTGCCTGGCGAGCCACAGATGTTCCGTTAACATAGATATTTGATCCGAAACTTCCTGAACCAGATGCGGTTCTTACTGAATTAAGATACCCGCTGATCTCATATATACCTTCTTCTGTAATTGTTATTCCGGTAGCTGAAACTGTTACACCACCAATGTTATGATCTGTAACTGTTAGATTATTATATCGTGTATTTGATGTAATTGCTTGTGTTGTTGTGCCAGAAATTCTAGCAGTATTGCACGCTTCCCCAGCCACATACAAGGTATCTGTGCCGGTGGATGAGCCGGAGCCGGAGCCGCAGTCTTGTTGTGTTACAAATAATTGAGCATCTAATATTCTAAATGTAGAGCTTGCACTTTTTGTTACAATTAAATCTAAAGATACAACATCCCCTACCGCAAGATTAGCTAAATAAGAAACATTACCTGTGTTTCCATTAGCATTTGCATTAGTGAAGTTGGTTTGGCTCAGAGCTACTTGTGTACCATTTACCATTATGAGCGGAGTCATATTAACAGCTGCATTTGCTGTAACCACTTGCCCTCTTACCATAGCATCTAACACATATACACCTGCCTGTGTTATGGTAATAGTACCTGCCGTAGCATTATCGGTAACATTATCATTTAAAACTACGTTATCATAGCTTGTAATGGTAATACTATGAGGTCCTGCTCCTGTTAAATCTTGATCGGTTGTTTTAACTAATTCTCCATTGGCACAATTTGTAGGTGCCACATACAAGGTATCTGTGCCAGTGGATGTGCCAGAGCCGCCTCCGCAGTCGAAACCAAAGCCTTGTAAGTAGATGGCCGCTACACCCGATACCGGTGTACAATTGTTGGTAAATTCAAAACTATAATCAAATTCATTTCCTGCTGTTAGTGGAACAATTATTGTATTCATTTGATAATCATTCCCACCACTTCCCTGAGCAGCCCGCACCTGCAGTAATCCATTTACGTGAATCTGGGTTTGAGCTGAACCACCACAATTTTCAGTAGCACCACCATAAATGCGAAGAATTGCATAGCTTGCACCTGAAGGCACTGTTGTTAATGCGTCTAAATCTACTGTAGTAGTAGCCACATCCCCCCCCCCGTTAGTACTATTAACAGAGTTTACTGTTATTTCTGAGCTTAGGTATTCCAGAGTATTACAATCGTCTACCGTACAGTTGCTACACTCGCTAAGGTTAACGGTGGTTTGGGCGTTTAGCTGCCCCATGCTAATAAATATTAGTAGCAACATTGCTACTTTGACATTGGCTCTAAATGAGAGATCCTTCGCTACACTCAGCATAACCAATAGTATGCTGTTTTTTAAATGTGTTAGTAATTGTTTCATATTTTTTATTTGTTTATTTTATTAGTATTGAGATTTTGTGTACTGCGTACCGCCTAATATGATATGACTTGACGAAATTGCTTCGTTAGATGCACAATGTTCTGTACTTGAGAGCTTCTTCGCTACGCTCAGAATAACGACACAATAGAGTTGCCCTCTTTTAGTTACTTGTTCTTGTAGTGATAATAAATAGCAATAAACCGTACCTGCTATTCTTGTTTCAAAGAAACGGAAAGTTCTTTCTGTTAGTTGTTGTAGTTTTTTCATATAAGTTCTTCTTTACACCTAAGGGGTTATTCTGTTTCGTAGACTTATATGCGATACATTATAACTTATGCTGATTTATAAATTACAATATTAGACAAAGTTAACAGCTATTATTGAATATATTGATTTCAGTTTTTTGCAAATAATTACAGGAAAAATTTAGTGGTGAGTTGGGGACTCTTCGCTTTGCTCAGAGTGACGGAAGATGTGTGAATTGGAAGATGTTTCGTTCGTGCCTCACTCAACATGACGGAATGTGTATAAACTGGGGACTCTTCGCTATGCTTAGGGTAGACGGAATAGAGTAAGGCAATTCTTTGCGTTGAGTTGTTGCTGGACTAATGGGGATCCTTCGCTTTGCTCAGGATGACGGATATATTGCTCAGGATGACGGATGAGAGAGATCCTTCGGTCGTTCCTCTCTCAGGATGACGGATGATGTATAATGACTTACAACAGTTGGGGGACTCTTCGCTGTTGCTCAGGATGACGATGGGTTGGGTTGGAGATGCTTCGTTGTTGCTCAGGATAACGGATTGTTTATTGGGCAGAGTATGATGTTGACTGGGTATGGAGCAATGCCGAGTTGGGATCCTTCGCTGTTGCTCAGGATGACGATGGGTTGGGTTGGAGATGCTTCGTTATCACTCAGCATGACGGATGAGAGAGATCCTTCGGTCGTTCCTCTCTCAGGATGACGGATATATTGCTCAGGATGACGGATGATGTATAATGACTTACAACAGTTGGGGACTCTTCGCTGCATTACATTTCACTCAGAGTGACGGGGGAGGGTGATGTTAAATGCAGTCTTGGATGTTATGCCATAAATCTTTCCATTGTGGGTTTATTGAGTTAATCAACTGTTCTTTATAAATTCTTTTCTTACCTTTTAAATATTGTTCTCTATTAATAGCTTCTTCTATAGATGTAAAAAACTCATAGTATATAATTTTGTTTAGATTGTACTTTGCTGAAAAACTGTTGTTGTACTTTTTTGTTTTGTGTTCGTAAATTCTGTTTACTAAATTGGAGGTAACTCCGATGTACAATGTTGTGTTATGTTGATTGCTGAGTATGTAGATATATCCTCCTTTTGTCATGCTATTTAGACGAGAAAATGTAGTAATTTCCATAAATATTTTTGAACCGTCATATTGAGCGAGGCACGAGCGAAGTATCTCTAATTAAATTTGGGAACACTTTGAGAGATGTTTCGTTCGTGCCTCACTCAACATGACGGAATGTGTATAAACTGGGGACTCTTCGCTATCGCTCAGTGTGGACGGAATAAAGTAAGGGATTCTTCGCATTGAGTTTCTGCTATACGGTTTGGGGATTCTTCGCGTTGCTCAGAATGGAATGCATTTGTAAGTTGGAAACTCTTCATTACATTTCGCACATATGATTTACAATTATTCGTCATGTTGATTGAGGTACGAGAAAAACATCTCTATTAGACAGGAGACTCTTCGCTTTGCTCAGAGTAGACGAGGGATACTTTGCAATTATTCGTCATGTTGATTGAGGTACGAAGTATCTCTTTATGAAAGTTGGGGACTCTTCGTTGCATTACATTTCACTCAGAGTGGACGGATGAGAGAGATCCTTCGGTCGTTCCTCTCTCAGGATGACGGATTGTTTATTGGGCAGAGTATGATGTTGACTGGGTATGGAGCAATGCCGAGTTGGGGATTCTTCGCTGTTGCTCAGGATGACGATGGGTTGGGTTGGAGATGCTTCGTTGTTGCTCAGGATGACGGGTTGTTTATTGGGCAGAGTATGATGTTGACTGGGTATGGAGCAATGCCGAGTTGGGGATGCTTCGTTATCTCTCAGCATGACGATGGGTTGGGTTGGAGATCCTTCGCTATCGCTCAGGATGACGATGGGTTGGGTGGGAGATGCTTCGTTATCACTCAGCATGACGGGTATATTGCTCAGGATGACGGGTATATTGCTCAGTGTGAAGGATTGCTGGTTGGATAGAGCATTGTATTAATAATATCAATTAGGTTTTCGTAGAGTATTATTTCACTATCTAGGATAATGTTACTATAGCTTTTTTGTAGAAAGTGTGTTTTAGATATTTTTTTTTCATAATTGTTTTTATCTAGCAATATCAATTCTTCAATAAATTGTTTTGGTCGGTTGTATTTCTTTCCTTTCAAATATCTAGACCGATAGACTCTTAGCGTACCTATTACTTTAGATGCTTCAGTGTATTTTTGTTTATATAAAAGGTATAAAATCTTTATAATTATTAAGGAAAAATTGAATTCGCTTTTGTCGTGGTATAAATTAGTAGAACTGTTAATTAGCGTAAAGACATTTTGGTTAAATGGTTCATTCTTTTTTATGCTTTGATAAAAATCGAGATAAAATAGGTGTAAGTTCCACATTTCTATAACTCTTTCTGGCAGTGCATTGTATAGTTTATGATTAATCACTTTATTATATACTAGTTTTGCTTGTGTAAGATTATCTAGATTAAGCTCTAGTTTAAAATTTATTTCGTTAATCAAAAACCAATTGTAACCTAGCATTTTACCATTTATACTATTGATGTATGTTTTACATTGATTAAAGTTTTTAAGTTGAAAATGCATTCGAACAATAAAATAATTGACAATAGCTGTATATGATTGTTTGACTAATGATTCTGACTTGTTTAATATTTTTAAAGTTTCAAAGCAGACGGCCATGCATTCTTTATAGTTTGCAAAATATTCGTAATAAATAATCTTAGCCATCATTGCATAAGATTTTGATAAATTGGATTTTGCTTTTACAATGATTTCATTTAATACTGGCAATTTTGTTAATAATAATTTTGTATTAGGTTTGGGACTACCAGCTAGTACATTTACTTCATTAAACAAAATGAATGCATTGGTTTCTTCTAAGTAAAGCTGATTGTAGTTATTATAGTTTTTTATTTCTTTAGCTAGTGATTTATAATCTCCGTTTAATGTATAATAATTGATTAGCTTTAAGCTATATTCTGATAATATGTAGTTAAGTTTGTATTTTTTTATAGTATTTATATTATCTAATATAATTTCTTTTACTAAATTATTATTGCCTCCATATTTTTGAATAATATCAACTTGGAACATGGTTTTAATTCCTTCGAAATATGTCTTTTGAATATTGTTTTTAAAGTCTACATTGGCAACATCTACAAAAAAAAGTGTATTTAAAAGTTTCCTCTTAAATCTAAATTTAAATTGCCTGTATTTATTTATATTTTCTTTATTTATTTTTCCATATAAAAAAGCTATTGCTTCGTCTGTATTTTTTATATCGTTATTTGCAATTGCTGCATAAAAATTACCATATACATTTTCTGTTGTTGATAAAATTAATTTATCTAAAATTTCACTTTTATGAAATTTCTTATTTTCTAATACTTTAACTAAATCAAATACAAGATCCATAATGCATCACCAATATAATAAAAAAGAAAAACAAAGTATGACTTATTTTTTTAATATAAATTGCAGCACACTTATCTCTTGAACTTAGTATCAATAAAAACAATACAAATACATAAAAAACCAAGTATTATAATTATATTGATTTATATTAACACAAAGAACTTATTATCAATAACTTAAAGAATTAATAACAACATTAATTCTCTTATAAAATCATTGTATTTAATTACAAGGAACAATAATGTATTTTAAATTAGGTGTAATTTTTTACTATAAACTGAAATGACACTCAAGTTTGACACGATATTGAGTTAATTAATTGATTATCAACAATAGTGTTATTGGATTGGCTCACTACAAATTGGATTTTATAGTGTTAGTTTGTCTTTTGGAATGATGGGTTGTAATGGCATTAAACCTATTGAGACCGTTGCAAAAGGTGAAATTTTTGTTTTTTATTTATTATATTCATTAGTTTATATTTGTTATATTTTAATTTGTTTGTTTTATTGGCTTATTTTGTTATTTTTTATCTTTTTTGATTGATTTTTGTTTGTTTAGTACTCTTTTTTTTTACTTTTCTTCGCTTTTTTATGCTTTGGACATAAGTATCCCTGGACTTCTGTATAAATTATATGCTATGGCTTCCATTATGTTTTGTGTGTGCATCTTGGCTATGCCTCTGTATCTTGCTATACCGCCGTTAAACCATCTTTTTATACTGCCAAAAGTGCGTTCTATTTTATATCTGGTTTTGCTTATTAGTTTGTTATAATCTGTTTGGGCTTGTGTTAATGCTTTATTTTTAGTTGCTTTTTTTAATATGTTATTTTTTAATCCTAATGTCTTTAACAATTCATTATTCTTCTCTGATTGATAACCTTTGTCTGCTTTTACTGCTATGTCTTTTGGTAAGTCTGCTGTTTTTAATACCGTTTCTAGATTACTAATTTCATTTACACTTGCTTTGGTGGTTAATACGCCTAATACTAATCCTTCGTTGTCTGTTACATAGTGTTTCTTATAGCCATATTTTAGTTGTTTGCCTCTCTTTATCCATGCTGCTTCTATGTCTACACTTGTACTGTATTTTTTTTCTACCGTCTTTGTTGGTACTTCTTGTGATTGCTCTTGTTGTTGTTGTTGTGCTTCAAGCTCATAATTACTTTTTCCTTTGGGTTTTAATGGTGTTTCTACTATACTGGCATCTACTATAGCTCCTGTCTTTACTAGTATTTGATGTTGTTCTAATTGTTTGTTTATGCTTTTTAATAATTCATCATATGCTCCTGCTCCTGTCATTGCTGTTCTAAATCTGCTTATGGTACTATGGTCTGGTGAGGTTTGGTCTATGGTTAATTCTAAGAAAGAACTAAAGGAGAGGCTGTCATTTATTCTGTCTTCTACTTCGTAATCACTTAGTCCGTACCATGTTTGTAGTAAACAGATTTTGAATAATAACAATCCATCATAACTTGGCTTGCCTGTTGCACTTGTGCCTTTGGTGTAATACTTATCTATTTCTGTACTAATTTGTTGCCAATCTATTAACTGGTTAATTTGTGTAAAGAAAACTTGTTTAACTTTCTTTACGCGTGTATCGCATATACTGTCTGCTAATGTGAGTGGCTTATTTATTTTCATAACTCTAATATACTAAATTATAGTATAACTACTAGCATTATTCTATATTATTTTTTATCACTGCCTTGCAACGGTCTTCTATTGCTCTTTGAAGTGCAATTTCGTTTTCTGTTGGTCTTGAACGCACATAGATTTGCTCTTTATTGTGTTGTAACAAGCTTACTTGCATTTTATTTAGCGTAGTTCTTAGCGTATTCTCTGTGAGTTTTAGTCCGCTTTTATTGGTTCTTTGTAGTGTGTAGTTTAATAGTGTATAAGCGATATAGCATAAACAAATATGTCCTTTAATTCGTTTGTCTGTCCAATGAAACATGGGTCTTATTTCTAAGTGTGCTTTAAAGGTTCTAAAGGTGTGTTCTATTTTATAAAGTTGTTTGTATTGTTCTAATACTTGTGTTGCTGTAAGGGTTTTGTTGTTGGTGCTAATAGCCAAAATGCCATCGTACTTTGCATCGTTTATTAGTTTTTGTTCATTCAGTTCATAGCTGCCTTTTGGGTTTTGTTGTATATAAAACCTACTTGCTTTTTTGGTAATTAGAGCTGTATTTTTTAATAGTATTTTAGCTGTAGCTTCTTTGTCTTCTCTATCTTGTTTGTCTTTTTTTGCTCGTTTTTGGCTGTGTGTTACGATGATTGTTTTACCATCGTGTTCTACGGTTTTATATGTAATTACAATGGCTTCGCCAGTTGTATCATGGTATATCCATTGTTTGGTAAAAGAAGCTAAATCGGTAAGCTCGGTTTGTAATGTTTTAGGTAAACTTTTGATGCGTTCGCCAAGTATAAATTCGTAGCCATTGTTTTTGGTAATTTCGATGTTATGTTTCGATAACATACCTCTATCTGCTACCATAATTATTTTTTCTATTTGATATTGTTTTTTTAAATCGATTAATGCTTTTTCAAAAGTATGTCCTTCGTAGGTATTGCCTTCAAAAATTTGATAACCAATCGGATTTTTATCAGTATCTATGAGCATACAAAACAAGATTTGTGTGTTTCCTATTTTGCCATCTTTACTAAATCCTTTTTGCCTAAGTTTGCCTTGTTGTTCTACTTCACTTTCAAAATACAAAGTGGTTACATCATAAAATACAACATCCAATTTTTGATTAAATAAATCTCTGCCTGTTTGAAAAATTTGTTGTTGAATGAGCGATTGATTGTCGGCTAATTTATCTAAAGTTCGATACAAGTGATGTAGCGAAACAGTAGGCAAATTAAGATATTCCGACTGATGTAGATAATTTTGATGTTTGCTACACGGATCTTGTAATCGCTCTAAAAGCATCAACAAAACAGCATCTGAAAAATTAAATTGTAGTTTGTTTTTTGAGGATATTCTGCGAAACACATCTTGCAAACCATAATGCTGTAATACTTTTTGGTAGAGGTATTGATAGCCATAATTGTATCTGCCTAATTCTAACAAATCGCCAGTTAGCAATGCCTTTACTTCGCCACCACCTAACTCAAATAATTGGATACCGATGGCTCGCAATTGGGCTGGTTTATAATCTTCTACTTTGCCAAGTGTGTGTAATATTTTGTGCTTTGATTTGCCCTCATCATTTCGATAGCTTTCTAAGATACGCAAATACGTGCCTGATGATTTTTTCTCTATCCGCAAAAATGACATACTGCAAAAATAGAGCGAATAAACTAATTATAAAAGCAACCAAAAAAAAATCGGCTCACTACAAATTTGAAAAAATAAAAACAAAACTCAATAAAATAAGGCGTTCTCAGTCATATTTTATGAAAAGGTGTCAAACTCGAGAATCATTGTATTTAATTACAAGGAACAATAATGTATTTTAAATTAGGTGTAATTTTTTACTATAAACTGAAATGACACTTATAATTAGTTTTAATTAATATTGTACCCAAGAGTTCTTATTAAAAAAATCTCAATTCTGAGTTTTTTTATTCTGTTAGGACGGCTTCTGTTTAATACAGAAGCCGTTTTTATTTATCCCTGTTAAAAATCGAGTATTTTATAAGTATCGCCACATTGGTAAAGATAGATAGTATTTGTTGGTTTGTGCTTGAATGTAATAAACACTTCTTGTTGCCAATCGTTTGTAAGTTTTATTTTATACAACGCATTTTCTCCATCTAATGCTCCCCTTGTCTTCTTTTCCACCACCATTTTCCGCAGCAAGGCAATGTCATACGAATAGTGGTATTGTTAACTGCTTCTACCATTGGACAATCATCGATGTTAATAATGTTATAATTGAGAATAGTATACATTTTTTTGAATACATTAATATCTCTTTTAATAAACAATGTTTTTTCTTTTATCTGCCATTTATCAAAATAAGGTACATTTTTATCTTCATTAATATCCCAAATTGGACAACCTAGTATATACTAACTACTTGCTAAAATGATATACTTTTTATCTGGTTGGTATGGAAATGTTGCTATTGTGTTGTCTATTACTTTTTGTGCAATTTGCCAGCTTCTTGCATTTCTAATGGATAATAAAATGCTACACCCAAATAGTACCACAAATATAAAGTACATGACTTTTCTGTCGAGCTGATTTGCAATCAATAAAATTAATAACAAAGCAAAAGGTGCTGATAAATAGTTGTATCTATCGTCTTCTATTGGAATGATAGATAATATTTGTAAACCAATTGTAGTTGATGTTGCAATTAAGAAAAATACTAAAACTGTTAATATTAATTGAGCTTCTTTCTTCTTTTTAATACATGCAAAGTATGCTACAATAAGTACAAGAATACATATTAAAATAAATACTATATTATACTGATTATAAAGTACATTGTATACTTTATAGATGTAATCCATATTCCAATACTCAATAAATGCACCAAAATCAAATAAATTTTTAACTACAATTTGCGTGATTCTAGCAATTGTAAATCTAAAATGGGTTTCTGTTCCGTAATGACCAATAGGTGTATTTAATTTAATTTTATTGAGGAGCAGATACAATGTTATAATCAATAATGGAATTACTACAAAAACAAAATAATATTTTCGTTTATTATCCTTTGGATAAAGAAAGATGATGATAGTTGCTAAAATTGGAAATATAAATGCATATTCTAAAGAAAAAACTGAAAGCAAATAAATCACAATAAAAATGATTATATTATATTTTTTAAACTCACTTACTAAACTGTTTAATAAAATATTAAGCGACATGAATATAAAAATCATCGTGTAGATGTAGTAAACTGCTACCTGATTTAAAACGACTTCGGTATTATATGGTGATACTAAAAATAATAAACTAGTTAAAATTGAAATAGTCCTAGCATTTTTCATGCTATATATTTTCAAATAGGTATTTATAAAATAAAAAATATTCAAGGTTAAAAATGCATGCCCTGATACTTTTATTAAATACCAAGCAATTCCATGATTGCCTAATACCTTATATAAAGCATATTGTACTATATGATAGACATAACGCACACTTAAATCTAAGTGTAAATTGAGCATTTGAGAAAGTGTTCTATTTTTTGCATGGTATACATAATTGATAGCATCGAAACTCCAACCTGCATCCCAACCTTTCAGATAAACTAAGAAAGCAATTATCCAGAAAAAACCATATAGTTTTAAATATGGTAAGTAGCGATTAAGAATTGGTTTGTCCTTTAACATCGAAAGCATCTCTTAAGCCGTTGCCTAATAAATTGAAAGCCAACACTAGTGTCATAATACAAAAACCTGGTGCTAGTGCTAAAAATGCTTTATTAGAAGTTAGGTAATGATAGTTTTCATTGAGCATTGTTCCCCAAGATGGTGTTGGTGGTTTTATACCAATGCCTACAAAACTTAAACCTGCTTCTATAAGTATTGCTGCTGCAAAATCGGACGCTGCAATAACCAAAATTGGTCCAATTATATTAGGTAAAATATGTTTGAAAATAATGCTAAAGGTGCTATATCCTAAGCTTTTAGCAGCACTTACATATTCCATTTCTCTAACGCCAAGTACTTGACCACGAACTACTCTTGCTACACTTACCCACATAGATAAACCTACTGCAATGAAGATAGCTAAGAACGAATTGATTTTATCGCCTATTGCAAAACGAATTGCCATTGCTAAAAGTATAGTTGGTATTGACCATACTACATTAATTAACCACATGATGACTTCGTCTACCCAACCTCTAAAATATCCTGCAACTGCACCCATAAAAATTCCTATTGTCATAGATATTAGCACTGCAATTAATCCTACGGAAAGTGATACTCTTACTCCAAATAATAATCTACTTAAAATATCTCTTCCATAATTATCTGTTCCTAAAATATATTTTTTACTAATTATTTGTTTGTTTTTTATTGTATTTTGTAGTGTTGCTATGCTTTCTGTTTTACTTCCACTAGCAGTGTTAAATGACATCTCATTATTGCCTACTTGTTTGATATTTGCATTGTTGCTTAGTTCATAAACAATATCTGGTAAATCGAATATTTTTTCTTCTGGACTTCTCTCCTCTCCAGCATAAACTTTTGCTACCAAAGCAGTATCTGTCATTTTGTACGCTGTAATAGGTACCATTTTATAATTGTTTGGCTTACCGTTGGCTAATTGTTTAAAGAAGTTGGTTTTAGCTGCTGGTGCATTTTTTCGTACCAACAACATTTGTATTTTAAATCCTGGCGACTGATTTGCTAACTCTAAGACTTGGTCGTCTGCATCTGGTGTTTTATCTGGTGCAATGAATGGTGCAAAAATAGCTAGAAAAATAGCTATAATAATTATTAGCAAACTAAACATTGCTGGCTTATTGCGTTTAAGTCGCTTCCAAGTTTTTTTTAATGGAGATTCAATATTTGCTGTACTCATAGGTGTATATCAATACAAATATAGTGTTTTAACTTAATTATAGAGAATACAAACTATATATCAACTAAAACTAAATTAATAATTTTAATTAATGCTTTTATTTTACTCGTAAGCTACATGAAATTTTTGTAATTATTACAAATTAGATTAAACCCAAATTACACATTAGGTATTTTTTATACCATGAGTTCCACACATGGTTACTCAAATTGAAGTATTTCATACTTCTTGTTCTAAATAGGTAGTGCGTAGTACTTCAACTTTATTAGCACTAACTTTTAAGTTGTAAAGCATGACATAGCTACGCAACCTTAAAAATAAACATATTGAAAACCTATTTTTCCTAATGCGTAATTTGGGTTTAATACCATTTACTATAATAAAATAGTCTAATCTAAAATTAGGAACTAGTATTACAATGTAAATACTTTTCTGAATTTATTTCAGAATCTTTTACAAGAGTAGATTCCGAAACAAGTTCGGAAAGATTGGACAAATTTATTTTGAGTAATGGTTTAACAACTATCTTTTATTAATATATTTTATTTTTCCACTTTGTATTGAACTAGATCCTGAAATAAATTCAGTACAAGAAGTATTTAAGGACAATTTATTTTAATTTTCTTCCTTTCCAGTTGTAAGGTAATATGTTTCCAAAAAATCCAACAAAAAAGACATATATTATATGTAGGCATTCCATTATAACAAAACGATGCATTAATTTTTCTTTCTGAAAGAATGATGTTGCTTTTTTAAGTAGCAAGTAATCAACTACTGTTTTAGATATCCATTGAAATAATATAAGTAGTACAAAAAATAATACTTGATAAAAAAATATTAATCCGTTTAAACTTTTTTTATTGCTATAAAAAATCATTTCAACAATAAAATAAATAGTAATTATATAATTAATCACTATACTTACAGAAAATAAAAAAGCCGTTAGTAGTATTAGCGTAATTCTTTTATCTTGATAGTCGCCCGATTTTGATGTCCACCGAAAGCGTTGTTGCAAAAAACTACTTAGTGTTGGTTGTACTGCTGTAGTTACCATTGCATCTAATGATTTTAAATAGGCAACTTTTCCGTTAAATTGTTTTGCAATTTTATAAATAAGCAACATATCATCGCCAGAAGCTGTATAATTGATGCCTTCATAACCATTCACTGCCTCGAAACTTTTTTTAGTAAATGCAAAATTAGCACCGTTTGCCATATTGTACATTTTTGCTTGTAAACTAGCTGCTGTAATGATTTGCATGCCACAAAAATCTAATGCTTGAAACTGCTGTCCTATATTTTTTTCGTTGCACAACAACACTGGTGCAGCAATAGCTTCCATCTTCTTTTCATTATAAAACTGCACTATTGTTTTTATCCAATTTTTACTTGGAGCGACATCGGCATCTGTAGTAATAATGAGTTCGGCATTGCTTAATGCAATTGCTTTTTCTATAGCTGTTTTTTTATGAGCTACTATTTTTTCATCTGTACAAAGTTCTTTCAATCGATATAAATGTAAATTGATAGTTTGATGTGCTGCTTTAAATTGATCGACTAGTTGATAAGTTGCATCTTCTGAATCATCATCAATAACAAAAATTTCTACTACAGCTAAATTATAGCTTTGTTGTATGATATTTTTTAATAGTGTAAGAATATTTTCTGCTTCGTTTCTTGCAGGAATAATTATCGCTACTGTAGTATTGTAGTTTTCATTTTCAGCATGAAAGAAAGGAATTTGCTTCCAATGTTTCATATAATTGACCTGTATCAATACATATAATATTGTTAGCACAATTGAAAATATCAACCAATAAATCACGCTTAAAAATAAAGAAATATAATTTAGTGTGCTGCTTTAAATTGATTTAGAAATCGAATATCATTTTCTGAGAATAATCTTAAATCATTAATTTGATATTTCAACATGGTAATTCTTTCTATACCCATACCAAATGCAAAGCCACTGTATTCGTTAGCATCGATATTACAATTTTCTAAAACGGCAGGATCTACCATACCACAACCTAAAATTTCTACCCAACCTGTATATTTACAAACATTGCAACCTTTACTATTACAAATAAAACAAGATACATCTACTTCTGCAGATGGTTCAGTAAATGGAAAATAAGACGGTCGCAATCTAATTTGTGTATTTTGACCAAACATTTCTTTTACAAAATAATCTAAGCTTTGTAGTAAGTCGGCAAAAGAAACATTTTTATCAATATATAATCCTTCTACTTGATGAAAAAAACAATGAGCTCTAGCAGAAATGGTTTCATTTCTAAATACTCTTCCTGGTGCAATAATTCTAATTGGTGGTTTTTGCTGTTCCATGGTTCTAATTTGTACCGAAGAAGTATGCGTTCTTAGCAAAATAGCTGGATCTAAAGAAATGTAGAAGGTATCTTGCATATCTCTTGCTGGATGATCTTCTGGCATATTGAGTGCTGTAAAATTATGCCAATCGTCTTCAATTTCTCGGTCAACTGCTACAGAATAACCAATTCTAGCAAAAATTTCTACAATTTGATTTTTTACTAATTGTATTGGATGTCTTGCACCTAATGGCAATGGTGTTCCATTTAAAGATAAATCTAATTGTGATTTAGTATTAACTGTTTCATTACTAGCTATCGTATCTTTTAATGTATTGTATTTTTCGCTGGCTGCGTCTTTCACTGCATTTACCAACTGACCAAATTCTTTTTTTCTTTCATTTGGAACAACTTTAATTTGACCAAAAATATCTTTTAGTACATTTTTGCTTCCTAGAAATTTAATTCTAAATTGTTCTAATGCTTCAGCCGATTCTATTATAGTATTTTCTACTTCTTGATGCAATGCTTGAACTTGTTCAAAGATATCCATGCATCAAAAATAAAAAAAGGCACTTAAATAAGCACCTTTTTTTATACCATGTTATTATTAATTTTTAAAATTTCAAATCATCAAGTGTAAGTACTTGTTGTTTTCTAACTTCTCCTTTATAATCTTTAATGCTTACAGTTATAGTAACTGGACTAGCTTTCCAATCTATATCAATTACACCATAATTGTATCGATTAAAAATTTCTCCAACTCTAAAATCACTTGGATAAGGTTCTTCTTCGTAATGTGTTAAACCACTAGAAGTGAAATCCCACAAAGGATAAACGCCTGGTCTTTCTTGTTTGTTGAAATCGGCAAAATGTACATCACCACTTAAAAAGAAAATACCTTCTGCACGAGTCTCTTGAATAAGGTCATACATTCTTTGTTGTTCTAGAGGAAATACAGACCATGCTTCGCCACCGTTATAAGATGCACTAAACTGTAAGCTAGACATTATAATTCTAATTTTAGCTGGTTTTAATAATTCAGATTTTAACCAAGTCCATTGTGTTTCTCCCATCATGCCTTTTCCTGGTGTCATAATAGTATCATAACCACCTAATGCTGCTGCTGGTCCTGCTGCTTTGTATGGATCATGATTCCATCTTAAATCCAACATAATTACTTGCACTTTATGAGCATCATCTCCGTAGTAATATGTGCCATATATTCCACCATCTGGATTATGTCTTCTTGGCGACTCAATAGGAATTTGCCACCACTGGAAAAATAAGTTTTTAGCTGCTGCTTTTACTGGATTATTTTTAACGCCATCATTTTCACCAAAATCATGGTCGTCCCAAGTAGCAATAGTTGGAATAGTACTATAAAATTTACTCACTCTTGCATCGTTCCACATCATTTCATAACTGCTTTCAATATAGTCTTTTGTTCCTGGTGCTAATGCAAAGAAATCGCCATAAATATTATCGCCACCAGCAATATGTAAATCAGGACTATCTGCTAACATTGTTGTAAAAATTTCTTTAAACTGAACAAATTGATGCGAACAAGAACCAAAAGTTATCTTGCTAATTGCATTGTAATTGTCGCTATCATTTTTGTCTTTTTTACAGGATACTACTAGTATTGTAGCCAAAAACAAATAGGTAAATATTTTTTTCATAAGATTAAATAATTAAAAGATGATTAAAGTTCACTTATTTTTCATCAAAAATACACATATTTGGTGGTTTTACTACATTTTTAACATATAATTTTGCATATTTTGGAAACTAATTTTACATCTTTTTGTAGTGCCTTTGAAGCATCATTCAAAAAGCAAATTCCTGGAAAAAAAGGACAGCAGCCGTTAAAACCTTATTTAAAGATTAGTAAAAATTTACCTTCTCCTAAAGGCATTCATGCAAAAAAGGCAGCAGTAATGGCATTGCTAATTGAAAGGCAAAACGAACCACATATTGTTCTAATAGAAAGAAGCTCGTACGATGGTGTACACAGTAAACAAATTGCATTTCCTGGTGGAAAAGTAGAAATGAATGATGCTTCTTATTTAGATACTGCTTTACGAGAGACTAAAGAGGAAATTGGTATTGATAAACAAGCGATATCAGTAATTGGAAGTTTAACCGAAGTGTATGTATTGGCTAGTAATTTTTTAGTATTTCCTTTTGTTGGATATATCAATCAACCAGTAAATTATATTAAAGATACTAATGAAGTAAATGAAATTTTAGAAATACCTATTAGCGATTTTCTACAACCTAAGTTGATAAAAGAAAAACAAATGAAAAGTGCTTTTGGCTTAAATTTAATGGCACCATATTACGATATTCAAAATAAAATTATTTGGGGAGCAACGGCTATGATGTTGAGTGAGATTAGTTTTATTGTGAAGAATATTGATGATTATAAAAAATATTTAAAGTATTAGCAAGAACAGATTCCGAAATAAATTCGGAATGATACTAAGCTATTCTCTCCAATGCACATCAAAGGTTCCTGATATAGTATATTCATTAACTCCAGCACCTATATTATTTACATTAAATGTTCCTTTTATTTTTTTAGTGGCTTCGTTTTTTTCTAAAATACTAATGCTACCATGTGTCATATTAATTGCTTGATAATTTACACCATTGTATTTGTAAAAAACAAACAAGGATTGTGGTATTAAATTTGGTGGAACAATTTCTAAAGCATAAATACCAACATTTGGACTAATGGTTACTATTTGAATTCCATCTGTATGCAAAGTAGTATCTTGTCCACTTATAAAAAGATATTGGTTATTTAGAACAGTATCTAAGGTATTTATATTTGTAGTATATGATGTATCTGAATTAGTAATAGTAGCAGTTATATTTCCATAAATACTTGATGGATTTATAACAGCAATTTCTTCTGGACTAGGAAAGTCTTGGTTCTCGTACACACAAGAACTCAACAAAAAACTTATAAGCACTATAAGGAATAAAGATTTGTTTTTCATTTATTTAATTGCTTTAACAGAACTTGCTCCACTAATACTTTTCTGTACTTGTACTGTTGCATTTTGTTTATAGTTTACAGCACTAGCACCACTTGCATCTATCTCTAATTTTTTAATGGCATTTAGTTTAACAGTACTTGCTCCACTAATATCAGAAATTACATTTTCGGCTAATAAACTAAAAGTATTTACTGTAGAAGCACCAGAACATTTTAAGTTGAATTTCTGTGTTTTTCCTTTAATATCTACACTACTTGCACCAGAACAAACTAAGCTTGTCCATTGTGTGTTAATATCTAATTTACCTTTGCTTGCACCACTAAAATTTATTAATAATTCATTGGAGCTAATTGCATCAGAACTAATAGTACTTGCACCACTTGCCATAATTTCATTTATACTTACATAAGTAATATATACTTTAATACTACCATTATTAATTTTTAAATTTTCTTTTCTTTTAATCACCAATTTATCACTATTAGATTGTATATTGATTTGTTCAATATTTTTTGCATCTGCTTCTACAACACATTTTGGTGTAGTACCTTTAGTTAAAACAACAGTAACAGCATCGCTTACTTGTATCTTAGAAAAATTACTAATAGTTATATTTTTTTGTACTGTTTGTGCTTGAACTTGCTTAAGAGTACAAGTAAGCAATAATATCAAAATTGAACTTAAAATTGTTTTCATACAAATTTGTTTAAATAAAAATAAGAAATTTATACCATAGTATTTGTTAATTTTGCAAACAATGTCGGTAAAGGTAAACAATCTTACTAAAATATTTAATGAACAGAAAGCAGTAAATGCTATTTCTTTTGAAGTAAACAAAGGCGAAATATTAGGTTTTCTTGGTCCAAATGGTGCTGGAAAATCTACTACAATGAAAATGTTAACGAGTTATATTGTTCCTACAAATGGTAGTGCTACTATATGTGGACATGATGTAGTAAGTGATGCTTTAGAGTCGAGAAAAAAGATAGGTTATTTATCAGAAGGAAATCCTTTGTACTACAATATGTATGTAAAAGAGTTTTTGGCTTTTTCTGCACAACTCAATGGCATTAAAGATAATATCGACCAAAAAATAAAAATGCAAATCGATGTTGTTGGATTAGGCAAAGAGCAACACAAAAAAATTGGCGAACTATCTAAAGGTTACAAACAAAGAGTTGGTTTAGCACAAGCACTCATTCACAATCCAGAAGTTTTAATTTTAGATGAACCAACATCTGGTTTAGATCCAAATCAGTTAGTCGATATTAGAAATCTAATTAAAGATTTAGGCAAAGAGAAAACCATTATTTTTTCTACACATATCATGCAAGAAGTACAAGCCGTTTGCGATAGAATTATCATTATTAATAATGGAACAATAGTAGCTAATGATGCTAAGAGCAATATCTTAAATCAATTAAATGGTGAAGTGAGTATTAAAGCATCATTTGTAGATAAAATAAATATAAATACATTAAAACAGATTGCAAGTGTAAGTAGTGTTGAAACTATTTCTAACAATTCGTATATATTAAAAGGAAATGATAGTTTACACATTAGAAAAGCATTGTTTGCTCTTGCAGTAGCACAAAATAATGTATTGATTGAATTGAAAGAAGAACAACAAAGTTTAGAACATACTTTTCAAATGCTTACTAAAAATTAAAACAATGATAGCCATATTTAACAAAGAAGTCCAGTTGTTTTTTAGTTCGTTAATTGCCTATATGAGTATGTTTGTTTTCTTTATTGTATTAGGATTAAACTTATTCATTTTTCAAGGAAATATTTTAGAAGGCGGTTATGCAACACTAGTACCTTATTTTTCATTTGCACCTTGGGTTTTAATCTTTTTAATTCCAGCAATAACCATGCGTTCTTTTGCAGATGAGAGACAAAGTGGCACCATAGAATTTTTAACAACAAAACCAATTACAGATACACAAATTATAGCAGGAAAATATCTAGCAGCACTTTTTTTATGGTTGTTAATTTTTATACCAACACTCATCTATTTCGTAGCACTAAAAAAATTAAGTCTGGCAGATGCTCCAATAGATAGTGGTGCAACAATTGGTTCTTATATTGGATTATTTTTTTTAGGAGCAGTTTTTTTAGCTATTGGATTATTCAGTTCCTCGATTACAAAAAATCAAATCATAGCATTTTTACTAGGCGTATTTTTTTGTTATTTGATGTACGATGCTTTTTACAGATTAAGTAGCTTGCCCATGTTTTCTGGTAAAGCTGATTATATTATACAGTCAATTGGTTTAGGTGCACATTTCGATTCAGTGAGTAGAGGCGTAATCGACACTAGAGATGTGATGTATTTTATAAGTGTAATTGTTATTTTTTTATTGATGAGTAAAACAGCTTTAGAAAGCAGAAAGTGGTAATTATGAATTTTAATCTTAAAAAATCTATTATAAATTTTGGAATTACACTTTTAGTAATTATCATTATTAATTTAATTGGTTCAAAAATCTATCACCGATTTGATTTAACGCAAGAAAAAAGATATACGCTTACACAATCCACTAAAAACTTACTTAAAAACAATAAAGAGAAAGTAACGATAGAAGTTTATTTAGATGGAAAAAACTTACCAGCTGGATTTAAACAACTGAAAAACGAAACCAAAGAATTACTACAAGAATTCAGAAATATATCTAAAGGAAATATACAATATCACTTTATAGATATAGACAAAGCTAAAAATCAAGAAGCTAAAGAAAAACTACAAAACGATTTAATTGAAAAAGGTATACTTCCAGTTAATCTCGAAGTAAAAACAAGTAGTGGAACTGTAGAAAAATTGATATTTCCTGGTGCCATTATCAAAACCAATAAAAGAGAAATTCCTGTTCAAATATTAGAAAATCAATTTGCATTCGGAGCTCAAGGTGCTTTAAACAATTCGGTTAATTTCTTAGAGTATAAAGTAGCGAATGGCATTCAAAAGGCATTGAAAGAAAATCCTCCACGCATTGCATTTTTACAAGGTCATGATGAATTAGACATCAATCATCTACAAGATTTTATTAGGACACTTGGCAGACAAAATTTTATTATCGACAGAGTTTTTTTAGATAAAGACGATTTACTCAATAGTAAAACAGATGTACTAGTAATTGCTAAACCACAACTCACTATTCCTGATAATGAAAAATTTATTATTGATCAATTTATAATGAATGGAGGAAAAGTGCTTTGGTTAATCGACAACACTACTGCAGATTTAAGTCGATTTGAACTCGCACCAAATTTTGTTGCTTCTAATTTAGATTTAGGTATAACCGACTTATTATTTAGATATGGTGTGCGTATCAACTATAATTTAGTATTAGATTTATATTGTACACAAATTCCTATTATAGAAACCATTGGAGGCAATCCACAACCCAAATTATTTCCTTGGGTATTTTATCCAAT
The DNA here is from genome assembly GCA_020636535.1 of Chitinophagales bacterium. Lineage (NCBI taxonomy): Bacteria > Pseudomonadati > Bacteroidota > Chitinophagia > Chitinophagales > Chitinophagales bacterium. The sequence continues at coordinate 446,834 of JACJXT010000011.1, read as the reverse complement.
AGCAGTACCAAACAATCGTCATGCTATCGTCAAAAATTTAGATCCAATATGGTTTAGATTTTGTAGTTCTATTGATACTTTGGCAATTCCAGATGTCAAAAAAACAATCTTAGCAACTACATCACAATACGCCAGAGTACAAAACACACCTTTCGATATTTATTTACAAGGAGCTAAGTTGCAACCAAATCCAGAGTTGTTTAATAAAAAAGATATTCCTTTAGCTGTTTTGTTAGAAGGAAATTTTAAGTCGCTGTACAAAAATCAACTCACTACCGATTTAAGAGCAATCTTAGCCAACTTTAGCAAACCATATAAATCATCCAGTAATTTTAATAAAATGATAGTTGTAGCAGATGGTGATGTTATTAAAAATGATTTAGATAGCAAAGGTGTTCCTGTAGCTTTAGGTTACGATAGATATACACAGAAACAATTTGCCAATAAAGATTTCTTATTAAATTCAATCGAATATTTAATTGACGATAATAACTTAATAGAAGCCAGAAACCGAGAAATTAAAATGCGTTTAATCGACAAAGCTAAATTGGAAGACAAAAAAGCGTTGTGGCAATTTATTACAATTATATTTCCACTATTATTTACTTTAATTGTTGGTGGCTATATCAATAGACGAAGAATAAAAAAATACCAATAATTTTATAACTTTAAGGTGCATTGTATATTTAAAACGAATTCGTCATTCCGTAATTTTGAGACACGAAAAATATACGGAATCTTTTGATATAAAGATTGGATTTCTGTTTACACAGGAATGACGATTCTTTCTAAATAAAGTTCAAATGCCAATAACATAATTTTATAACTATGAGCATTATTGTTTATTCCATTCCTGCATTTTTTATTCTCATTGGTGTAGAGTACTTAGTTGCTGCATTAAAAAAAGAACAACTCTATCGTTTAAATGATACCATTGCCAACTTAAATTGTGGCATTACACAACAAGTATTAGGTTTATTCTTAAAATTATTTACCATAGGTATTTATACTTATATTTATGAATATCATAGATTATTTGAACATATTAATATGCATTGGTACTCATGGATTTTACTACTCATTGGTGTTGATTATTTCTACTATTGGTTTCATCGATTATCGCACGAAATTGCAGTTTTATGGGGAACGCATGTAGTACATCATCAAAGTGAAGAATACAATTTATCAGTAGCACTACGACAATCTGCCATACAAGTATTTGGTTCTTTATGGTTTTATCTACCATTAGCTTTCATCGGATTCGATCCAATTAGTTTTGTAACCATTGCATCAATTCAAACGGTTTATCAATTTTGGATTCATACTAAGGTCATCGACAAAATGCCAAAATGGTTTGAGTTTATTTTCAACACACCATCACATCATAGAGTACATCATGGTATTAATCCAATTTATATAGATAAAAATCATGGTGGTACTTTTATTATATTTGATAGGATGTTTGGTACTTTTCAAGCAGAATTAGAAACCGTACATTATGGTGTTACCAAACCACTTAATTCTTGGAATGCAGTTTGGGCAAACATTGACTACTATAAAGATTTATGGAACATACTCAAGCAATGCAGAAATCCGAAAGATGTTGTTTTAGTTTTGATAAAAGCACCAGGTTGGCAACCAGCGTATTTAGGTGGACCAATGAAACCTCAACCAGTTCCAAACAACAGACAATTATTTGATGCTCACGCCAACAAAACAATGCATTTGTACATTGCAATACAGTTTGTTTTACTTTTAGCTATTGTTTCTTTCTTACTCTTTAAAAAAGACGACATCAACTTGAATATGCAATACTTTATTGGTGCATTTGTTTTCTTTTCTGCAATTACATTAGGCAATTTATTCACTAAGCAAAAAATTTATATCGCATTAGAAGCAATAAGAATACTACTCTATATACCTATGGTCTATTTTTTAATTGCTACAAACAAGACCATGGTTTTAGTAAGTAGTGCTATCTTTTGTATTATGATGCTTTGGTACTTATATCGAGCGTATTTATCCATTACAAATATTAACAAAGAATAATTTAAACAAATAGTATTTTTATATCCTAATGAAAAAAGGACATTTTATAATATTGTTTGCTTTGCTATTGTCAAGTGTTTTAGGATTTAGCTATTATAACATCAAATCGAATACTATTAATCAGTATAAAAACAAAACCTATTCTTACAATAAAGATTTAATGGAAGTCTGCATCGATACTTTTCATCATAAATTTTTAGGTATTGTTGCAGATAGTATGATTGTTGATGGCTACGATTTTTCTAAGAAAGATAAACTACAAAATATTTTCAAGCAGAATAACATTAGCACAAAACAGTATCAATCTTTTGTAAAGAAAACTAAAGACTACTACGATTTTAGCACCGTAAAACCTAATCAAGAATATTTTGTTTTTAAAAAAGAAACCGACAGTAATTTTACGGCAAACTATATTGCTTTCAAACTAAACGCAACGGAGTATTTAATTGCAGATGTAAGAGATACTTTAAAAATATCTTTCTATAACAAACCAATTGATACTCTACAAAAAAATATTCGTTTTGCAATCAATCGTTCTTTAAGTAAAACATTAAAAACACTTAATTTAGATGCCTCACTTACCGAAAAATTAGAAAGAGCATTTAAAGACCAATTCAGTATCAATAGATTAAACAACAACGACACACTTAGTTTTATTTATAATGAATACTATGTCAACAGCGATTTTTACGACTATGGTGATATCATTGCTGCTGAAATTAAGACCAAGAAAAAACAATATTTTACAGTACAATATTTTATAGCAGAAGACAGTACCAATTACTATTTAGATGAAAAAGGCAAGTACAATAGAATGGCATTTTTAAAATCGCCATTAGAAAAAGGTCGTTTAGCATCACGATATAATTTAACGAGAATGCATCCAGTGCTACAAGAAATAAGACCACACTTAGGTACTGATTTTGCTGCACCAACAGGAACACCAATTTTAGCAACTGCTAGTGGTAAAATACTAGAAGCTAGATTTAAAGAAAATAACGGAAATTATATTAAAATTAAACATAATAGAACTTATACTACACAATATTTACATATGTCTAGATTTGCAAAAGGCATTAGAGCAGGTAAATTTGTAAAACAAGGAGAAGTGATTGGTTATGTTGGAAGTACAGGTTTGTCTACTGGACCACATGTTTGTTATAGATTTTGGAAAAACGGAGAACAAGTAGATCCATTTAAGGAAAAACTGAATGTACAAAGCGTTATACCAAAGAAAGAAGAAAAACACTTTAACGAATATGTGCTTCATTTAAAAGAACATTTCGAACACATACCTTTATTGATAGAAGAGAAAGCAATTTAAATATACTTATCAAACAAAACAATTAAAACTTAATTTAACAATAGTACAGTCAATAAATTAACAATAAAAATAAGATTAATTGTATAACTTAGTAAAAAACCACTCTATGAAATGTCGTTGAGCGAACAAAGGATATTGCTTTTATTAAGTGCATTTATTAAATTTCCTCCACTATTAATTTTAGATGAACCGTTTCAAAATTTAGACGACAAGTATATATCTATATTTAAAATTTATATTAATAATATGATGTTAAATATCAATAAGACATTAATTATTGTAACACATAGTGTAGAAGAAATTCCTTCTTGTGTTAATCAATATCTTTATTTAAGAAATGGTACTATTGAAAAACAAATAAATAATTAAATTATGAAATATATTACTATTATAAGACATGCGAAATCTAGTTGGGACAATGTACATTTAAAAGATATTGACCGACCTTTGGCTGAGCGAGGTTTAAAGGATATTCCAAAAATGGGTAATTATTTATTAACTAATAACATTGCTCCTGATATTGTATTGAGTAGTCCTGCCAACAGAGCTTTTAGTACTGCAAAAGGCATTTGTGCTACCACTAATTATCCAATAGATAAAATTATTATACAAGAAAAAATATACTATGGAAGTGCAAATGATATTGTTATTTTAATTGAACAATTAGACAATTTATATAATGATGTTTTTGTGTTTGGTCATGAACCTAAGTGTTCGTACTTAATTGAAATTTTAACTGGTGAATGGATTAATCATTTTCCGACTTGTGCTGTTTTTAGAATTGCTTTTGATTGTAATGATTGGAAACAACTCAATAATACTACTGGAAAAAAAGTATTTTTTGTTTATCCTAAAATTTTAAAATAATGTGGTGAGTTGTATGTTTTTTTTTAGAATCAAGATATTTAGATACTAGATATTAGACTTTTTTGGAGAATCTTTCCTACGCTCAGATTGATGAAAAGATAGAAATTAATAGCAAAATTTTTAAATATAAATATTATTAATAGAATTCATTTAAACAATGTTTATAAATAGCTATGATTCTGTTTTTTAATCTTGTTGGTTTTAGTACTTTAACTTCTTTACCGAAACTGAGTATTTTTTGTTCTAGCTCAAAGTTTGGAATAACAAAATACTCGTAGGTTACCCAATTGTTTTCTTTGGCTATTTCTTTTTGCGTCCAGTGTAATGGTAATGTTTCTACATATTTTGCTAATAACGGACTAAAAGACAACTGTATTATTTCTCTTTCTTTCTCTAGATCGTTAATGCCAATCATTTTTGCAAAGTGTTCTTTTGGTATTACTTGCTTATTTGGTTGAAATGTTTTAGTAGTTACCTCTATTGATTGTATTCTTTCTAATCCAAATTTATAGAGTGTTGTATCATCTTTATAAGTTCCTGTTATATACCAACGATTTTCAAATTCTTTTATTTCATATGGACTTATAGTATATTCTTTTATTTTATCTTGATTAAATTTCTTATAAGAGAATTTAATTTTCCGATGTTGTTTGATTGCTAGTAAGATATCTTTAATGTGTTCAAATCCTTTTTGTTGCATATCGTTATCTAGTAATATGCTTTCTTTGTGTTTTGGATTTTCTTGTATAAATTCCATCAAGTCTGCATAAAACCCTTTTTGTTGTAATAAGTCCAACACATTTTTAGCAAAACCATTATCATCAATAAAATATCCATTGGCGGCACTATCATATTCTAAATTAATATTGAGGTGATATTTGATTTGCTCAACATCTCTTTGTAGTGTTCTAAGAGATACTGGAAAGTCTTGTTTTAGTAAAAAGTCTTTAATTTCTTTAAGCGATGGTTTTTTTGATTTTTGAACCTTTTCTATAATTAAATTGAAGCGTCTTATTTTATCTTGAGCTGACATAGTGAGTGAATATAGTTATAAATAATTAATAATGCTATTGACTATTTGTTTTGTTTTAGCGAATTGTAATTCCATTGGCAATAACCGCTTGTTCTAGATTCCAATTATTTGTTTTGATTTGGTTTAAAAAGCAATTGGTTCTATATACTGTTTTTTGTAGTATTTTATATCTATGATGTTGTAACCATTGATGTCTTGTTTTTACATAAGCAGTTATCCATTGTTGTTCTTCTCCGTTGTAACGAGGTGTTTTTTCTGGAAATCTTTTTCGCAAGAACAATGGAATACTTCCTGAATGAATAAAACTATCGTAAATTACTAATAAACTTAATGCTTGTTGAAATTGCTGTTTGTTGAACCAATTGTACGCTGGCAAATAATAATATTGCTCAAAAAAGTCATCTTGACATTGACGCATGATGCTGTCTTCTTCTGCTGATTTTTGCAATAGCGGTATAAAGTTTTTATCATTTTTTAATGACGGTAATTGACCAATTTTAGATAAATAGCTTTTGAATTCATTAGCATATATTCCTTTGTTAAAAATATATAATTCTATTAGTTTTTTTAAATTACCAAACTCTGTAGTTTGACTTCTACCATAGGTAATTTGCTCTACTTTTTGATGATTAATTAGTGCATCTTTATAAATGCTAATGCTATTATATTTACCTTTAGGTGTTCCTGTTTCAAAAACATTGACTATTTGCATAATCTTGTTTTTTTGTTGTAGTGTAATCATTGCTTTAATTTTATTGCTAAGTTAAAAGCACACTACGCCAAAACTTGTCATACCTATTATTTTTTTTTAGAATCAAGATTTTTAGATATTGGATTCTTAGACGCTTTTTTACTATTTTAAAGATAAATATTTTGGAGAATCTTTGCTTCGTAAACTACGCTCAGATTGACGAATAATAAGGAAGATGCTGAAAACAAGTTCAGTAAGAGATTCTTCGCTTTGCTAGTAATGATAATGAATGCAAATAAAAAAATATTCTTAAAAATATTATATATATTATATAATATTACATATTTATTTTACTCTGCTAATTGATAAATGTGTGCTAAGTTTCTGCCTTGTTCGTTATAGTCTAAACCGTAACCTACTACAAATTTATTGGGAATGGAAAACCCTAAATAATCTATATTAATTTCAAATTGTAAGCAATCTGGCTTTAGCAAAAGTGCTGCTAAATATACTTTTTTGCATTGCTTATCTTTTAGGTGTGTTATAAAGTGATTCATTGTAAAACCTGTATCAACAATATCTTCAATAATGATAATGGTTCTATTTTTTAAAATTTCGTCTTTGTAAGATTGTTGCATGCTTATATTTTGTGTAGACTGCATGCCTTGATAAGAAGTGAGTTGTACAAATTCAATTTGACAAGAATGTTTAAATTGATTAACCAAAGCTGCTCCAAATGGAAATGCTCCACGCAATACAATTATAAATATTGGATTTTCTTTTTTATATTTTTTATTAATTTGTTTTGCAATATCTTTCACTTTCTGCTTAATTGCTTTTTTAGCAATAAAACGAGAAAATTGTTTGTCGTGAACAGTGATTGTTTTCAAATTATTTTCTAATTTTTAATATTTGACCTAAATCAATACTATTACTACTTAATTCATTAATTGTTTTTAAATCTTCTACCGAAATATTGTATTTTTTAGAAATGCTATACAAAGTATCGCCAACTGTAACTAAGTGATATTCTGCTATAGCTTTTGAATTTTCTACAATAGTATTTGTTGTTGACTGATTTTCTGTTGTTGATTTTTTAGTAGAATTATAATCTTTATCTATATTAAATAACAACAACTCATTTGGCATAACACTTGGTTTGCTTTGTATTTTTTCTGTAATGATTTTTGGTGTTTCTTTTATTTTTTCTTGCTCTTGTTTTATTTCTGGTTTTGGCATTTCTTTTTCAGGAACATTAATTGGCACTGTAATTTTATCTGTTAGCTTTGGTTGTTTAGGTGATTTTCGTTGCAAATACAATTTTTCATTTGGTGCTGGATACTGATTCGCTGCTATATGATTGTACTTCAAAAGATTTTTTAATTTCATTCCATTTTTTTGTGCGATGCTCCAAGGTGTGTCTCCAGCTTTTACTTTATAATATTGTTGTTTGCCTTTTTTCTTTTTCTTTGATAGAAATACCAAATCATCTTCTTTAAAATCGTTGACTGATTTTGCATCATTATAAGCTAATAGTTTAGATAAAGATATATTTTCTTTATTAGCAATAGATTGTACTGACTGTCCTTTTTGTAGTTTAACTGCTTTGATATTATTAACAGAATAAATCTTATTTTTAATTATTGTATGTGTACTAGCATCTTCTACTTCTAAAACTTTATTGGTTTCTTCAATTAAAGAAATTTCTTGTTGCGATTTGTTTATTGTTTCTTCAAACTGTGGCTCATTTTTAGTAGCATAGATATTGTCGTTAGCAATATTTCCATCATCAAAAACATATAAATTATAATCTTCTATATATTTAATTAACAATTGTGGATACTTTGGATTGGTAGCATAACCTGCTTCTTTCAAACCATAAGCCCAAGATTTGTAATCTTTAATATCGTAAGTAAAAAGTTTGGCATAACGAGAGCGTTCTGCTAAAAATTTAGAATGGTCTCTGTACGATTCTTCTACAGAATCATACACTCTAAAACACTCGTTTGGTGCATCATCATCATGTTTAGTAGTTTTTCCTGTCCATTCTACTTTACATTTTATACCAAAATGATTGTTTGATTTTAATGCTAACTCGCTCTTGCCAAATGCTGATTCTAAAATACCTTGTGCTAATGTAATACTTGCTGGAATTTTATATACTTTCATTTCTACTATAGCAATGTCTTTATATTGATTGATGTAATTAATAACATCTTGATTGAGATTTTGTGCTTTTGCACTCAAAATAAACATCAATAAAAACAATATAAAATTAATATATTTTATCATATTATAGTTTTCTAATTACACTAATACCATCTCTAACAGAAAGTATAACTACTTCTACTCTATTGTCTGCTGCTACTTTTTTATTAAACAAATCTATTGCCAATGTATCTTTGTCTTTATTTTCTTGAACCACTTTTCCACTCCACAATACATTATCTACCAAAATAAAACCACCTTTTCTTACTTTATCAAACACTAAATCGTAGTAGTTCCCATAGTTTTTTTTGTCGGCATCAATAAATACCAAGTCGAAAGTTTCATTAATTGTAGGAATAATTGTAGTAGCATCGCCAATTTTCATTTCTATTTTGCTAGATAGATTTGCTTTTTCTACATATAATTTTACCATATCTTCCAACTCTTCATTAACATCAATTGTAATGAGTTTACCATCTTTTTGCAAACCTTTAGCTAAACAAATAGTAGCATAACCAGTAAAAGTTCCAATTTCTAAAATGCATTTTGGTTGTAGCATCATCGACAACATGGTTAATAATTTGCCTTGTACTTTTCCAGACAACATTTGTGGCATTAATACATCTATTTGTGTTTGTCTGTTAAGTGTAGCTAAAACCTCATCTTCGTTAGAAGTATGTTGGTCAATATAATTTTCTATTGCTTCGGCAACTAAATGCATCTTTATTCAATTTCTATTAGTAACTGATTTTTTTCTACTGCTTGTTTCTGTTTCACCAAAATAGATTTTACAATTCCGCTGCCATCTGCTTTTAAAATGTTTTCCATTTTCATTGCTTCCAACACCAAAATTTTATCACCTTTCTGAATTTCCTGTCCAACTTCTACAAAAATATCCAACACCAAACCAGGCATTGGTGCTTTAATATCGTCTAATTTATCACTATCATGAACCGACATTCCCATTTTATCTAACAAGGCATCTAATTCGTTTTTTACAGTTAGTTCGTAAACCGTTTCGTTTACTTTTAAGCTAATGGTTTTTTGTTGTGTATCTATCGCTACTACTTTAATATTATACGACTGATTATTGAGTAATGCATGGTATTTTTTTTCGTGTAACTGAACCATATCAATAGCCAAAGGTGTATCATCAATTATAATTTTATCATCTTCTAATAAAACTTTTTTAGCTGCTTGCTCTTTAAATTGTATTTGGTATTCCATACTTAAAAATAATTTAGACAATTTTTGATTTGTAATATTATATAGATTTACGATAAAAAACTACCTTTGCTTTTTAAAACTTGTTAATAAGTCTTGCATGAAAAAAATAGTATCGTTATTGATTATCATTTTAATGGTAATTTTTAGTTTTGCTGCACCACCTAAAAATAAGCAGAAAAAAAAGAATAAAAAGAAAAATCCTATCGAATTAGAAGAAATTGTAGTACAATCAAAAAATCCGTTAACCAACTATAAACCTTCAAAAACCAGTTTGTTTGATTTAATTCATACGAAATTGGCTGTTGAACCAATTATAAAAAATCAAACAGTAGAAGGAAAAGCAACCATTACGCTTAAACCACATTTTTATAATCAAAACGAATTGATTTTAGATGCCAAATTTATGGAAATACATGATATAGGTATCAAAAAAAATGGCTTATTAATTCCATTATCGTATTCGTATGATACTATGCAGATAAAAATAATTTTAGATAAAACATATTCTAAAAATGACACTATTAAAATTGTAATCGACTATACTGCTCAACCATATAAAATTGATGATAAAACACTTTCTGAATATGGCAGAGGCATGTACTTTATTAATCCTTTGAATAAAAATCCATACAAACCATTTCATATGTGGTCGCAAGGCGAAGAAGAAGCGTCTTCTATTTGGTTTCCTACAATCGAAGCAACCAATCAAAAAACAACACAAGAAATTTTAGTAAAGTTAGATACTGCTTATTTATCGCTATCAAATGGAATTTTAGTAAGTAGTACAAATAACGGCGATGGTACTAAAATTGATTACTGGAAACAAGATTTGCCACATGCACCATATTTGTTTTTCTTAGGTATTGGTGATTATGTAAAAGTAAACGACGAACCTTGGCACAATAAACCAATTAACTACTACACTTTTAAAGCATTTGAAAATACAGCAAAACCAGTTTTTGGCAACACTAAAGCTATGATTGAGTTTTTCTCTAATAAGTTAGGTGTTCCATTTCCTTGGGATAAATACAGTCAGATTTTAGCTTACGATTATACTGCTGGTGCTATGGAAAATTCTAGTGCTGTAATTTTTTATGATAAACTACTAATTACACCAGACCAAATAGAAGATCGTAGTTTTGATTGGATTATTGCTCACGAATTATTTCATCAGTGGTTTGGCGATTTGGTTACAGCAGAATCTTGGGCAAACCTTACTTTAAATGAGTCGTTTGCAGATTATAGCGAATATCTTTGGGCAGAACATTTTTATGGTAAAGAGTATGCTGATGGTTATAACATGGAAAGCTTTGAAAAGTATTTAATGTCTTCTACTAGAAAAAATGAAGCATTGTTTAATCCGTATTACGATTCACCACATGATGTTTTTGATGCTATTAGATATGAAAAAGGTGGACGCATTTTACATATGCTAAGAAATTATATTGGTGATGAAGCATTTTTTTTAAGTTTAAAAAAATATTTAACCGATAATCAATTTAGTAGTGCAGAAGTTAATGATTTTAGACAAAGCGTTGAAGCAGTAACTGGTGAAGATATGAACTGGTTTTTTAATCAGTGGTATAATGAAAAAGGTCATCCAATAATACAAGTAAAAAGTAGTTTTGATGCTACACAACAAACCATAGCTGTAACAATAAAACAAGTTCAAAAAAACAGCTTTGCTCCTATATTTAAAATTCCAACTACTATTGCTGTTTATGCAGATAATAAAGTACAATACAAAAATATAGTTTTGGTAGATAAAGAGATGACATTTTATTTTCCTGCAAAATCTGAAGCCAAATGGGTAGATTTTGACACTTCTGGAACTTTGGTAGCAGAAATTTACGAAGATAATACAACTACACAAAATATATATAAATATAATAATGGATATTTATTTATAGATAAATATGAAGCATTATACAGTTTAGCTAAAGATGCAAAAAATAATACAGCAGCCATGCAGTGTTTTTATAATGCACTATTTAGCACCAACGAGTTTTTACAAGAATATGCTTTGAATTTAATTAGCAATATGAATATTGAAAAAAGTGATACTCAAATGGTGCGTACTATAAATTTCTTAGCATTATCTGATGATGAAACGCCTGAAATAAGAGTAGAAGCGTTGAGAACACTAGATGTAATTGCTCCACTAAAAGTAGAAGCCGCTACTACGCAAATGCTTAAAAAAGACCAATCGTTAATGTGCCAAATGGAAGCTTTAGAATATCTAACTATATTTAATTATAATAAAGCATATAATTTTTCTGAAAAATATAAAGATAGAGATGAACCAATTGTACTTACAGCTTTATGTAAAATTTATAAAGATACTACCGTAAATCATTTAGAAACATTTAAAAAAGCCATTTGGTTAAATAACTATCATACTGCTAGAAGCAATTTTATTTACTTTGCACAATATTTACAAAAACAAGATAAAGCACAAATACAAGAAGCATTGTTGTTTTTAAAAGACATTAATCTATATGAAGAATCTGATTTTAATATAGATGGCGCCGTAGACTGTGTTGATTATTTGAGTCAGTATTTTGCTAAGCAACTAAAAGACAAGAAAGCAAGCGAAGAAGAAAGAAGCAATGCCAAGCAAATACTACAAAACATCATTGATATTAAAAAGACAATGAAAGTAAACATTAAAACTTTTAGTTATCATTGATGTTTATTGCTAGCTTTGTTTCTCCTTTAGTAAAACAAAAAAGACCACTCTTAAAAAAGAGTGGTCTGCAAACATAGTTTTTATGAAAAAATATTATTGCTTAATGATTTTTGCTGTTCCTAGTATTTCATTGTTTTGTTTAAACTGAATAAAATACAATCCATTGGTCTGTTGAGTTAAGTCTAGAAAAAAATTATTTTGTTCTTGTAGTACTTTTTGCTGTATCATTTTTCCTTCTATTGTAGTAATAATATATTCTAATTTTCCTACTAATGGTTTGCTAAATGCTACTTGCAATATACCATTGGTTGGATTAGGATATAATGCTATTCCTTTTTCTACCAATGAAGTATTAATTGCTGTAGATAGTTCATTCAGTGTAATACTTTCTTCTGTAGAATAAATTTTATTATTCTTTGTAGAATCATAACCAATAGCATAGAACGAATAAGTAGAATCTACATCACCTTTCATAGTAAATTCTCCTGCTGTACTTCTAATTAAGTATTTATAAGAATGATTGTTTTTCTTATAATAAATATCAAAATATCTAAATCCACTTTTTAAATCATTCCCAACTAAAGTTACTTTCATAAGTGAGTCGGTAGTATTTACTTGTTCTACGCTTAAGTTTACAATTGGTGCTTCATCATCAATAATATTTGTCCAAGTATTAGTTTCAATTGGGTCATTCGTATCAAAATAAATGAGTGCTTTATTATTTATAATATCATTAGTTTGAATATTATTTTTTGGTGCTATAGAATAACTTACTATCCCTTCTCCAATTGGTGGATTGGTATTTGGTGGTAAGAAACCGTCTAGTGCATCAGTAATAAAATCGCCAGTTGTTGGATCAATAGATAAGAATGTCCAAGTAATTGTACCAGTAGTATCTAATGCTGCATTAATTCTTACTAGCATATTTTTTTCTGGTCTTAAATCAATTTCCGTAAAATATTCTTTTCTATAACTTTTCATTCTTGCATATTTGTTGCCAATATGTACTATACCTAGTGAAAGTGTATTTACATCAAGTAAGTTGGTATCTAACTGATTTTTTACAATTACTGTTTGAGCTGGCAAATCTGCTGTGTCTACATTTTCAAAAGTAATAATATATTTAAATGTTTGATTTGATGATATATAGTTTTCATTAAACCCAATTGGTCCATAAATTGCATTTGGATCTCTAGATGTTCTTACACGAACTGGTTGTTCATCTGGATCGTTTGGTAAATTAAACCCATTTCCATCTGGAGGACATGGATCAGCTGTTGCTGCATCGGCATCGTCATCACCCACTAAATCTGCTGCCTGTCCACTTATAGCATCAACTATTTTATCTTTAAACATCATATCCATTACTTCTCTTAGTGGTTTATCTGGATAAAACTCATCTCTAATTTTCATGATGACTTTTCTGCCTGTTTCATTCTGCAACACTTTTCTATAACCACTTTCTGTAAGCTTAGCAAGCTTGTCTGTTTTTAATACTTTGTTTAATAAATATTTTACGCCTTCTTCTGTCGCTTTTTTCTTCACTTCATTATACAACTTGTTTCTTGCTGCTTGTTCTCTTATCATTGCAGCATCAGATTCTTTTAAGAAATCTTGTGCAACTCCAGGATCATCGAACGAGTTAGTACCATTCCACCAATCATAAGCAGCTAAACCAGTTGCATAAGCAGCACTTCCTACTAAATCTTTCGCACCTTCTATATAATCGCCAATAGCAGGATCTGTTGTATTGTCTAAAATAGTAATTCCCGCAGCAAACAAGCCATCATAAAAATCATCTGTTTCGCAAGGCATAGCAGAACCAAACATAGTTGCATTAGCTGTATTTACATACATTTTTGTAGATGCTATTGTTTGCGATTTTACTTTAAAGCTATAAGTAACATCTGAATTAGGTTGTATAAATGGAATCCAATAAGTATATGCTTTTCCAGCATAAGGTTCGCCATTCATAGAATCTATTAACACATAAGCAGTGTCCCAGTTTTTAAAAATAGAATCATAAGGTAAAACATGTGTTTGTCCATATCTTGTAAAAGTATCTAAGTGTGTTGATTTATATATTTCAAACAAAGGTTCTACTTCAAAATCTTGTGGTACTATAAAACTAGAAATTACACCATTGGCTAAGACATTTCCTGTATTGGTTATTTGCATTGTAACATTTTGCCACGAATTAGCTCTAATAACACTAGGTGATATTATTTCTGAAATAAAACTTGGTTTTACATATTCTTCTATAGTAAAACTATTAGGATAATTGTATGTTGTTCCATTAACTGTTATTACTACATCATAAGTTCCAGTTGTAGCATTATGTAAATCGAAATATGCTGTGAGCTGACTTCCTTCGTTTGATTTTTTCCAAACGGGTGTGTAGGTAGTTGTTCCGTCTGTAATTACAACTGTAGTTGTAGTAGATAAACCACCACCATAAATAGTCATAATAACATCTCCATTTACACCAGCACTGTTTGGTGTAAAGCTTTCTACGCCATCAATGAGTATTTCACCATAAGCAGTATCTGCATCGCAAGCATTGCTTACAATTTGTTGTATATTAAAATTGCCAAATGCGTAGTTGTGAATTGGGAATCGTAGGTTATTTGTATTTCCATCGCCAAAACTCCACGACCAATTAGTTGCATAATGTGATGTGTCTATAAAGCTCATTGCATTGCCATAACGAATAGATTGAAAACCTGCAATTGGTGGTAGTACAGAACAAATTCTAATACTATCCCATTGGTACAAGCTCCACTCTCCTGCATTACTTTTAGCTCTTATATAAAATTTATGCATACCCACAGATAAATTATTTGGCACAGTAAATTCAACCAATGTATCTAAGCTAGATGTTGGATTTATTGCTATTGGTGTTCCATTGCCTACGCTTGGTTCTGTATCAAAAAAGTATTCTAGTGCAATAATAGAATCGGTATTGGTTCCGTTGAGTTTCATAAAACTGCCTGTATTTTGTATAGAAGGCAAACCATTTTCTGCTATCGCTGTAATAGTAATTGTGTGTTGACCTATTGGTAGTGTAGCAATATCTATAGGTAAGTCTCCGTTATATACTTGAGTTGCAGCAACAGATATTGTTTGTGTACTAGCAGTATCATTATCAAAATAAACTTCGAATGCATTTATTTTATTACTAATTGCTGTGCCTTGATGCATTATAAACGAAATGTAATTGGTGAGTGATTTATTTCCTGCATCACTATAAACAAATACTTTTAAAAGGTGCATGCCAACAGAAATGCTATCTGTATTTAACATAAAGACTTCATCAAGCTGGTCTGTTGGTGTGATATCGAATGTTTGTGTATGCGTTTCGTCTACTACAAATTCTACTTTAGATAATTTATTAGAAGTTGAATTAGCAAATAAGTAATAGAATGGTGTGTTTTGTGTTAGAGAGCGATTGCCATTGTTATCTACTACAAAAACCGAAAGTTGATGAAAGCCTTGTGTTAAGCTAGCAGGAGTTATAGTAATTAATGAATCTAAATTAGTTGTTGGTGTAATGTTATGAGTTGTAGTATTACCTACATCTCCATCTATATAGTATTTTATTTGTGTAATATTACTAGCACTAATAGTTGATATTGCACTAAATAGTATTGCAAATAAAAGTAGTGTTTTATATAAAATAATTCTTTTCATACTTTAATATTTTAAATTATGAAATAAATTATTAGTTATTAGTTTGTGCTTTTACTCGCACTTTTAAACCATTTCCTGTAGTACCAATATTTGGAACTTCTAAACCGTAAATATGTGGAATAAAAGGAATACCAGATAACACATAAGGATTTGAACCAGCAAAAATTCCTGCATCAATTCCGCCAACACCAGCACCAATAGCTGGAGAACCTGTAGTTAAAGTATATCTAGAGTCTTGAGATGCACTAGAACTATTGTATAATGAAAAAATAGTTTCTATTGGTTGATTGATGATAGCATTATTAGAACCTCTAAAAGTACTGTCTGACGATACATTATTATTTGCCACTAAAGCAGTACCGCAATTACCACAAATTGTTCTTGCTGCTGTAGTACCTGTATAGCTATTTATTAATATGTTATTACTAAAATTGGCAGTACCTCCTGATGTAATATTTAATACATTATAAGAATTGTTAGATCTATCAAATATATTATTGGTAAATACAGCATTTGAATTATTACTTACATCATTATATACGCTATTGGCAAAAATATTATTGCTAAATGTAACACTCGCATAGTCTAACAAAAAATAAGAATTAGTATAGTTTTGAATGATAGAAATATTAGAAGATCTATTAATGTTTGCAGATGAAGATATTGCTATATAGTTTCTACTAAAAATAATATTTGCAGTAGAATCTATAGTTAATCTATTGGTTAAAGTTAAACCACTAACCAAAGTACCAGCAGAACCAGCATCTAGATTAAGTTTATCTATTTTAGCAGTTGCTAAGTTAGCTTGTGTGTATGGTGCTGCATTATTTCCAATAAAATAACCTGTACCAATAATAGACAATGGTTTTCGTACTTCAATATCGCCATAAGAATTAGCAGAGCCATGAAGTAACAAAATAGAGTTGTCTGGAACACTGTTAATAGCATCTTGCAAATTGTTAAAATCTGCTGTTAAACCTACAGTATTGTTTACTGTATAAATACCTTGTGCAAAGGTAGAAAAACTAAGTAATAATAAAATTACTAATAAATTAAGTTGACATTTTCTCATAATAAACTATTTTAATATCACCAAACTTAATATAAAGACTAGCTTTTTTCAGGACAAAATAACTGCTATTTTAAAGTTTCTGAAGAAGAATTTTAATATTTAACTAACTGATTATCTTTAAATTACACTATAAAAAATTAAATTTTCAGAGCACTTAATTCTTTATCAATCCACCAAAAGGTTTTAAAGAACATAGTAATACTTGGATAGTTTTTTTCTAATGTAAACATCTTTCGTTTGAATTCTTGTAGTAGTTTTTGTTTTAGTTTTTTATTAGATTCTGCATGTAATTTATATATTATTCTAATAAATTCTTTTTCAAATGTTATATCAAAATTAGCTAACTTTAAATGATTTCGTATTGATTCGTAATGATTTAAAAGAATTTCATGTTCTTTTTTTTCGTACCAAACCAATAGTTGCAATATTTTGGTAAATGTTAATACATCTGGAAATACATTTCTATTCTCGTGATTTAAGATAGCATTGGTAATTTGCAATACATCGTCGTATTTACCTATATAAAAAGAGGCACATGCATAATCATAGTATCTAAGAATATACAGTGCCTTATTCTTGTTTATTGTTGATTTATATTTTAAAGACTGCAATAGTTCTGAATATGCTTTTAAAAAATCATTATCATATAAATAATATCCATATTTAACATGAAAATAAGTAGCGTAAAAGTCTTCAAAAAGTTTTTTCTTTGATTTATTACTCTGTTCTAGTTTTTGCGTTTGTTGAAATAATTTATCTAGTTTACTAATGTAATTAAATGCATCTGCACTACTTAATCTATTGGCATAATTACATATTAGTTTTATATATTGTTCTAAATTTATTTTCTTTAAATGTGTTTTTTTATCATAATCATCTACTAGTATTTGTAGATAATCAAATGCTTGAAGATATTTTTTTTCAACAATAGCAACATTACTATAAGCATGATATAAATAGTATTTTGCTTTTAAAGAAAGCTCATTGTTATTTTTTAAATCATCTAGTTTATTTTTAAGTATATTAATTTTGCTTAGCGTTTCACTTCTAGAAGACACTCCAAACTCGTATACCAAATTTTCTGAAGTACTTACATATAAGATTGCTTTATTTTCATATAATATTTTTTGATTTACATTTATTCTTTCTTGAATAAGTGCTTGTTTTTCATCTAACGATTTCTTGAGATAAGGAATCATATCAATTTCAATCTGCAATAACAATAACAATGCTTCATATTGTTCGTTATTTTCTAGTACCTTTTTAAGTGTGCTTAATTGTTTTTTGGATTGTAGATATAATCCTCTTTGATTCAAAAAATAAATAAAATTAAGTTCTTGCCATATTTGATTTTTTTTATCTTTCTTTATTTCTAACGGAGCCAGTGTTTCTAGTATTTGATGGTGCAAATAACCCAATGAGGCAGAAAGATATTTGGTTAATTTAGAATCGGGAAATTGACTTTTAATCTGTGCTTCGCTAACCTTTTTATTTTTACATAAAAAATTAAATAATTTCAAATAATCAGAATCTTTATTACTCTTAAGTAAAAATTTAGAAATATATGCTTTCTCTGAAGCTGTCATACTATCAATGATTTGATATATTTCTTCTATCTTTTTCATTCTTTAATTAGTCCATTAAAATATAAATAAAGCTACAAAATTTATATTTATATAATAAAATCGTTCTAATTAACCAATTTTAAGTAATAAATCTTAAAACAATCTTATTAATACTCAATAAAAGTTAATGCTATTGCGGTTATCACTTTTTTATATCATTTTTCATAAAAATTAAAGCATGAAACGATTGGCATATTATTTCTCTTTCTTAACTGTTGCATTGTTATGTAGTAGTGCTCAAGCAGAAACTACCGAAAATACTACTTCTCCAGAAGAGAAAGTAATAGATAACAAATTGTATAAAGGAAAGAATTTTGCTACAACCAAAAACGGTGCAATCACACTTAAAGCAGGTTTGTCTAACGACTTCTTCACTCCAAATATTAGAAATGGTTATTTGTATGTAGAAGTACAAGCTGATGAGTTTAAGAATGAAAAGGTAGAGCGACTGCCTTTAAATATTTCTTTGGTAATAGACAGAAGTGGATCTATGAGTGGCGATAAAATTAAATATGTAAAAGAAGCAGCTAAGTTTGTTGTTAATAATATGTCTAAAGATGATATTCTTTCTATTATTATTTATGATGACCAAGTGGAGGTTTTACAAGAAGCAATTAAAGTAGAAAACAAACAATTAATCATCAATAAGATTAACCAAATTACCGACAGAGGTTCTACGAATTTAACTGGTGGAATGTTACAAGGTTATACCCAAGTTAAAGCTAATTATAAAACAGGTTATGTAAATAGAGTTTTAATTTTGTCTGATGGATTAGCCAATCAAGGAATTACTGACCCAACTGAAATTCAAAAAATAGTACAAAAGAAGAATACAGAAGATGGTATTTCTATTTCTACATTTGGTGTTGGAAACGATTACAATGAAGACTTAATGACTGCAATGGCTGAATTTGGTGCTGGAAATTATTACTTCATTGATTCGCCAGATAAAATTCCGAGTATTTTTGAGAAAGAGCTAAAAGGTTTGATGTCTGTTGTAGCACAAAATGCTAATTTAAAAATTGAGTTGCCTACAAATGTAGAACTTGTTAAAGTATATGGTTACAAATATAATTTTAGTAACAATACTATAGATATTAATTTTAGAGATGTTTTTTCTGAAGAACAAAAAGGTGTTCTAATAAAATATCGAGTTAAAAACGAAGCTGGCAAATCACTAGAGTTTAAAACTGCACTAAACTACGATGATGCATCTTCGTATAAAAATGAAAATATTAATTTAAGTATTACACAACAATTTACAGACGATGTTAAAATATATGAACAAGCGTATATTGAAAAAATTCAAGAGCAAATTATATTATTTGAAGCTAATGAAAAACTAGAATTAGCAATACAAGAAGCAGATAATGGCAACTATAATCAAGCTAAAAAATATATTGAAGAAAATAACTTATACTTAAAGCAAAATGGTTTCTTGCTTCAAAAATCATCTGAATTACAAAAATTACAAAAAGTAAATGAAGACTACGGTACTAACTTAGATGATGCTGAAAATATGAGCATAGACGAAGTAAAATTTATGCAGAAAAGCAACAAAAGTATGTCGTACGATATCAAGAAAAAGAAATAGAATAATTGCTATTTAAAAGAAACTTCTAAAACTAAATTTTTTATTAGGATTGCTAAACATGCCTGCTTTTTTAGCATATAGTAAGTTTAAAACGGTCATTAGTAACATGGCTAAAACAAATAACACTATTAATAAGTACAAGTTGCCTATTGGTTGTAAATAGTAAGCTACTGCTATAAAAAATATATTAACAGCAAATAAAATATATGATGCTTGTATATGTGTTAATCCTAAATCTATTAACCTGTGATGTACATGATTTCTATCTGCACTAAATGGCGATTTCTTATTGATTAATCGCAATGTAAATACTCTTAGCGTATCGAATACTGGAATAATTAATACTGCTATTGCCATTGCTGGAGACGACACCATTGGCATACCAACACTACTTGCACTTTTAAGTACTACTTCATTATGCTCTATAAATTGTATTGCTAGTACAGCCGATAATAATCCTAGTGACAAACTACCAGAATCGCCCATAAAAATTTTGGCAGGCGTATAGTTATACTTTAAGAAAGCTAAAACAGCACCAGCCATTGCTGCACACAAAACAGCATATTCTATAAATCCATAAAAATGAAACCAAACACCAAAAGCCACCGAAACAATAATGCCAACACCACCAGCTAGTAAGTTTATACCATCTATTAGATTAAATGCATTAATAATAAATATAATTGTAAGCATTGATAAAATCACGCTTGGAATATAATCTATCATTGAAATATCAAACAAACCATACATACTTGTAATACGAATATTGCCTACAAAAACAATAATGGCTGCTGCAAAAATCTGACCTATAAATTTTTTATATGGAACGAGTTCTACAATATCGTCTTTTGCTCCTAGCATAAACATAAAACACAAGGCAGCAACTACATACTGTATGTTGTTTCCTGGACCAAAATGTGCAAACAAACAAAAGGAAATTAAAAATCCACTAAAAATACCAATACCACCTAATGTAGGAATTACTTCTTGATGTGATTTTCTTTCGTCAGGTGTATCAAACAGATGTTTTATTTCTGCTACTTTTATTATAGATGGAATAAACATATAAGTTAACACAAACGCAGTAAGTGTAGCACAAAACATTAAAAATGCAGTATTATGAATCATCCCTTTTTCTCAATGTAAATTTATGAAATTTTATTAAAATAACCTTAACATTGGTAAAGTTTTAAAGCACCGACTGATAAAATTCACATATAATTTTTTCTGAATATACATTAATCGCTCTTTGCCTTGAGCTTATACGCATTTGCATTAATTTAGTTTCATCTAGTTGTAACATTTTTTTCATAGCATTTTGTAGCGATTCTATGTCTTTTACATCAACTTTTATGCCACAAGTGTCGTCAATGGCATCATTACAACCTGGAGCATTGGTAGTTATGACTGGAATTTGCATTGCCAATGCTTCTAAAACTACTCTTGGCATTCCTTCTCTATACGATGGCAATACCACAACATCTGCCATACAATAATATGGTCTGATGTCTTTTTGATAACCTAAATACGAAATCGTTTTATTATTAATCCATTCATTTAATTCAACTTCAGTTATACTCGATGGATTGTCTTCGTCTATATCACCAATCAAATAAAAAATAGCTTGCTTGTATTTTTGCTGAATGAATTTAGCTGCTGCAATATATTCGTAAATGCCTTTGTCTTTCAATAATCTGGCAACCATTAAAAAAGCAAACTGATTGTTCTTTTTTTCTATTGAAGAGCAATAATCTGGATTAAAAAAATCGGTATCAATTCCAGAACCATTTACAATAGCTGTTTTGTTTTTATCTACTAAGTTGAGTTGAATAAATAATTCTTTGTCTGTTGTATTTTGAAAAACGACTTTATGAGCATATTGTAAGGCCACTTGATATAATTTTTTAGCAACCGAAGCAGCCAATCCTTTATTTAAAAAAGTATATCCTAAGCCAGTTATAGTACAAATAGCTTTGGTATTAGATAACTTGCTTGCCAGCGTACCATAAATATTTGGTTTTATAGTATATTGTAAAACTACATCTAATTGCAATTTTTTATAGATTGATTTTAACTCGAATAGTAAACGAATGTCATTAATTGGATTAGTTCCTTTTCTGCTTAAATGTTTAACAGCAATACACTCAAAACCTTGTTGTTCTATTAATGTCGTATAATCATCAGTTGGAGCAATGGCATAAACAGTATGACCTTGTGCTTTTAAAAAACGCATTAAACCCAATCTGTAATTGTAAATATTAAAAGCTGTGTTTGCTACTACACCAATTTTTAACGCCATTGGTGCGAAGTTAATTGAACTTTGTTAAAGTTTAGAGCTTTGACAAAGTTTTATCATAAAACATACTTTTTATAGAAATTTTGAAATACAATTAATGCCCAGATTTTTGCATGTACATCTGCTGGATTATTAGATAGTAATTGTTGTTTATATTGTTTAATGATGTTAATATCAAATATATTTTGTTCTATTATAAAACCATCATTCAACACTTCATTAAAAATATAATCTTTCAAATCTGTTCTAAACCACTGTAATAATGGTACTTCAAAACCACTCTTTGGTCTGTTGTATAATTCTTTAGGCAAAATACTACGAAACGAATCTTGTACAATTTTCTTTTTCATTTGTTGATTGATTTTGCTTTCTACTGGAATACCAAAAGCAAATTCTACTACTCTATAATCTAAAAACGGACTTCTTACTTCTAAGCTGTTACGCATACTCATTCTATCTACTTTTACCAACATATCGTAAGGTAAAACCAAGTTCACATCTGCTAGTAAATTATCGTTGAGTGTGCCATCGTTGCTAATAAATTTGGTAAACTGTTGCTTGGTATCTAATACTGATTTTAGTACGGTATCAGTTTTGCCTTTTAGCAATTCGTTTACTGCTTCTATGGAATTAAAACAACACCATTGCCAATATCTATCTTGCTTTGATAAATCCATACCATCAGCAAATCTTTCTAGTTGACGAATTTTATTAGTAAAGCCACCGCTTCTTGATTTTGGTAGTAGCTGCCACAAGTTTTTAAGACGATATACTGCCTGACTTTTCCAACCACCATTTCGCATTTGCCATTCGCCATAGTGTTTATTATATCCAGCAAATAATTCGTCGCCACCATCGCCAGAAAGAGCAACGGTAACATGTTGTCTAGTATATTTTGATAGTAAGTTAACCAATAAAGCAGAAGAATCGGCAAAAGGTTCATCAGTATAATCTAAAACATCATATAAGCTTTCTAGTAAATCATCGTTACTCAATTTAAAAACAGTATGATTGGTTTTGAAGTGATTCGCAACCAAATTGGCATATTCTGTTTCATCAAAAAAACTGCTGTCTTTAAATCCAATAGAAAAAGTATTTAAATGTTGTGTGTGATTTTTTGCTAGTGCTACCATTACAGAAGAATCAATTCCTCCACTTAAAAAAGCACCTAATGGAACATCAGCCATTAATCGCAATCGAACAGCATCTTCTAATAAATTGTAAAATGATTGTTGCTGTTGTTCATAGCTTAAATGATGATATTTTTTGGTAGCAGTTGCTACATCTATTTGATACCATTGTTCTTTCTTAATGGTATTGCTTTTAATCGTCAAGCAATGGCCTGGTGTTAATTTATATATATTATCAAATACAGATTGTTGATCTGGAATATAGTTCAGTTGAAAATATAAACTTAGTGCCGACCAATTCATATTTCTTGGAATTGGGAAAGCCATTAACGCTTTTAACTCAGAACCAAAGTAAAAGACATTATCTATAAAAGTATAGTATAATGGTTTAATACTATATCTATCTACTGCTACAAACAATTCCTGTTCTATATTATCGTAAATAGCAAAAGCAAAAAATCCGTTGAGTTGATTTAAACACTCTTTTCCATAATAAATATAGTAGTACAATAATACTTCAGTATCGGAAGTTGAAGTGTAGTGAATATTTTTATCTTTTAATTGTTCTTTTAGTTGATGGAAATTAAAAATTTCTCCATTAAAAACAATGGTATATCTTCCACTTGCATCTGTAAAAGGTTGATTGGCATTAGAAGAAGTATCGATAATAGATAATCGTGCATGAATTAATGCACCATTATTGTTTCGTTGTACTTTTTGAAAGTCTGGACCTCTTCTATGCAAAGTTTGTGCTACTGTTTCTAATACAGTATCACTAATATTTTTAGATTGATTAGAAAAGTATCCAGCAATGCCACACATATTATTCTAAATTAGGCAATTAATCTTAAAACTTGTTTTATGCTTCTTCAAACTGAGATTGCCACATTTTTTCGTTCCTCAAAAAATTCGCAATGTTCTGTGCTTAAAAACAAACTTTTTGCATAAAATTTTCATTATATACTTCTTTATTTTTTGCTATTGCAAAGGCTTGTTTTAATAACTTATTAGCTATTGCTATTTTTACTACTCTTTCTGCTTTGCCTTTGGCAATTAATCTTTCATACATTGCTATACATGCTTTATTTAGTTTCTTGGCTGACCAACTACACATATACAATAACTTCCTTATTTGCGATTGTCCCATTTTACAAATATGTCCTCTGCCTCGCACACTTGTTCCTGATTCATACTTTCTCGGACTTAGTCCTACATATGCAATTAACTGTCTATAATTATCAAATTTTTTAAAATTATTGGTAATTACAGTTAACATGACGGCTGTTTTTTTACCTATACCTGGTATTGTTGCTAAACGCTCTAGAGTGTCTCCGTATGTTTGTTCTGATAATAATCTAAATCTTGTTTCTAATTTTTCTTTTCTTCTTTTTAGGGTTTTTATATGTTGATTTAGTTCTTGCTTTAATGATGAACTTAGTATACCACTGCTCGTATGTGCTTCTAACTGATGTTGTGTCTGACTTACTTGTTTACTTAATAACTCTATTGTGGAATATAGTTGTTTTAACTCCATTACTTCTTTATCTTGAGATTGCCATAACTCTGGATTTTGTTCTATACCATACATTGCTATGGTTTGTGCGTCTTTCTTATCTGTCTTTGCTCTTTGAAGTTTCATTTGACTGTATCTTCTTATAACCAAAGGATTTACTACACTTACTTTTATATTATTCATTTCTAAATACAAAGCTAATTGTAGATAATAACTGCCACTTGCTTCCATTACAACATGACTCTGTTCTGAAATAAACTTACATAACTTTTTAAATCCAAGTTTGTTGTTTTCTAATACATGATGTTGCCATTTACTAGTTTTGCTGTCTAATAATGCTACATCAAATGTTTGTTTACTAATGTCAATTCCTATAACTTTACTCATAATATTGTTTTTTGTGAAAAGTAATACTACACTAACTTATCTATCCTTAATACAAGCTTTATGCTTAATGTTCTGTTCAAGTTTTTGTAGTAATGGGTAAAGGGATTAACATTGCGAACGGTCTTTTTGACTAATGACAAACTAAAATCTTACTCTTTACCCTTTACTTTTCCTGTTAATAATTTCTACTAATTTAATTATTTATACAAACATAGGATGGGTAAAGGGATTAACATTGCGAACGGTCTTTTTGACTAATGACAAACTAAAATCTTACTCTTTACCCTTTACTTTTCCTGTTAATAATTTCTACTAATTTAATTATTTATACAAACATAGGATGGGTAAAGGGATTAACATTGCGAACGGTCTTTTTGACTAATGACAAACTAAAATCTTACTCTTTACCCTTTACTTTTCCTGTTAATAATTTCTACTAATTTAATTATTTATACAAACATAGGATGACGGTTTATTAAAAAATATTGAAGGTCATTCATTTTAATTTATTCTAAAATAATATCAAAGTCTACTAATTCAATAAATACTTGAACTCGCTCGTCTATTTCTTGTTTGGTAACTTCTTTTAATCGTTGTGGTCCAAATTTTTCTACACAAAAAGAAGCCATAGCTGAACCAAAAATAACTGCTCTTTTCATATTTTGGAAAGATAAATCTTTAGTGGCAGATAAATAACCCATAAATCCACCAGCAAAAGTATCACCAGCACCAGTTGGATCAAAAACTTCTTCTAAAGGTAGTGCTGGAGCAAAAAACACTTTATTCTCATGAAACAACAATGCACCATGTTCTCCTTTTTTAATGATTAAATACTTTGGTCCCATTGCTCTAATTTTCTCAGCTGCTTTCACCAAAGAATATTCATTGCTTAATTGCCGTGCTTCTTCATCGTTTACAATTAGTAAATCGACCATACCAAGTACTTTTTGTAGTGGTTCTAGAGCAATATCCATCCAAAAGTTCATCGTATCCATAGCAATTAACTTTGGTTTTTCTTTTAATTGCTCAATTACTTTTATTTGTAAGCTTGGATCAATGTTTCCTAAAATTAAAAATTCTGGAGTTTGAAAATTTTTTGGCAAAATAGGATTGAAATCTGCTAAAACATTTAAATCAGTCACCAGTGTATCTCTTTTATTCAAATCGTGGTGATATTTACCACTCCAAAAGAAAGATTTTTGACCTTCCATAATTTGTACACCACTAATGTCTGTACCAATACTTTTAAGATAATTTAGTTCGTTTTGAGAAAAGTCATCACCAACAACACTTACTAGTTGCATATTACTGGTAAAGTGTCCAGCAGCATGACAAATATAGTTTCCTGAACCACCAGTAATACGGTCGGTTTTGCCAAAAGGCGTTTCAATAGCATCAAAAGCAACAGTTCCTACAGTTAATAAACTCATTTTTAAAATTTTTTTACCACAAATATTGCATATTTATTTTTAAAACCCTACATTTGCAGTCCATTAATTAAAAAAGCTTCCTTAGCTCAGTCGGTTAGAGCGGTTGACTGTTAATCAATAGGTCCTTGGTTCGAGCCCAAGAGGAAGCGCAACAATGGAAAAGCTGTCTGAAAAGGCAGCTTTTTTTGTTTGAGATATTTTTTAAAATATCTCTACCTTTTTCTATTTATCATGATTAGCAGATAACTTTCTTTTTTAATCAAAATCATATTAGAATGGAGTGCATTTTAATATGTAAATTTCACACAAATAATTATAAATAAAAATAAGGTAAACTACATATAGCAAAATTAAGAAATGTCAATATTTTTATATTTTATTGACAATAGTAGATTTTTGTATTTTTTTAACTGCCTTATTTTATCTTATCTAAAAGAATATACACTTATAAATTTAAGATTTAAGCTACGGTTTTTTTTTGACAAAAGCACTTATTTGTAATAAAATGATTAAGAAACTTTGTACAAATTTGTGATAGGTTTTACACCATTAACAAGTTTAGTAACAGAATAGAAAAATTAAATAATTATAAACTTTAAAAAAATATGAAAAAAATACTAAACATTTTAATAGTAATTACTACAATAATCCTAGTAAGTAGCTGTATTCCAACTGGTGGTGGAGGAACAGTAACACCTTCAAATACTATCGCCATTAACTTAACCTTACCAACTAAGGGTACTAATTTACAATCATTTTATTCTAAAGAAAAAATAATATATGTTGATGGAGATTCTATCTTGATTTCAATGACAACAACAACAGATGGATTAACTACACCTCAATCATCTATAAATATATTACCGCTTACTAATATTCATACATATGAATTTATACAAGGCACAAATGCTATCTACTATAATGCAAATGTGACATTTAGTGATACTTCTAATTATAATTGGATAAATATTCCTGCGAGTGGAATTTATTTGTTTGGAGCTACAATTCTTTTGCATCCTTACGGCATGTATGGTATAGTTAATCAAGATAAGTTCATTGTATTTAGAAAATCAACAACAAATGGGAATAAATATTTTTGGTTAAAATTTAGAGAAAATTCTATTGTACTAGCTGGAGATCTAACTATATATAATGTAAAATATCAAATGAATTCAATTATAACAGGATATTAAAAAACATTCATTCAATAATAGTTATTAGTTAGTAGTAAAAGTATAACATACTCATCCTTTTTAAACTCAACCTGAAAGTCGCCTGTATAGTAGCAGGCGACTTTCTTTTTTAAGCGAAATCTGTTATCTTGTAATCAAAACAAAAGTTATGTTAGAAGAAGGGAAAAAAGCACCCAAAGTAAAAGGTGTAGATTTTAGTAAAGCCACTACTATTTTATATTTCTATCCAAAAGATGATACACCAGGTTGTACTGCAGAAGCTTGTAGCTTTAGAGATAACTACGAGTCGCTTACAAAAAAAGGATATCAAGTAATAGGCGTTAGTCCAGACGCTGAAGAAAAACATGATAAATTTAAAACTAAATACGAGTTGCCTTTTCATTTGGTAGCAGATACCGATAAAAAAATTGCAAATGCTTACGGCGTTTGGGGATTGAAAAAAATGTATGGCAAAGAGTACGAAGGTATTTTTAGAACTACCTTTATTATAGATACTACAGGAAAAATTATAAAAGTTATAAAAAAGGTAGATACTAAAAATGCTACACAACAAGTACTAGACGAATTAGCATAGTTACTGTTGTTACACATATTTTTTTTATCTTGTACTAAGAATGGAGTTAGCCGATTTAATGACTTTAGCTGATGGTTTTGTAGGACACTACAAGTTGCCTGATTTAACCATAGAAGAATGGATGAAAGTGATGGAGATTTCGGAAGTGAAGCCATTAAAGAAAGGAGAATATTTTACTAAAGCTGGCTTAACTACTTTTAAAATTGCTTTTGTATTAGAAGGCAGTTTTAGATATTTTTATATTAAAGAAGACAATGAAAAAACAGCTTATTTTGTTTTTAAGAATGGCGTATTAGCAAGTCTAGAAAGTATTACAGAAAACAAACCTGGCACACAAAGCATACAAGCACTAGAAGATAGTTTACTCTTTGTAATTGATTATTTAAAGATGAAAGACTTGTTTGCAGAGCATCATAAGTTTGAACATTTAGGCAGAGCTATTGGTGAGCATTATATTATGATGTTGCACAATCAGCTGTCTTCTTTTTTAGTAGATACACCAGAAGAAAGATATAGAAATTTGGTAGAAACACAACCAGATTTATTGAATAGTGTTCCACTACAATATATTGCTTCATTTATTGGTGTTACTCCAGTATCGTTAAGTAGAATAAGAAAAAGAATATATAAAAAATAGCTTTATAGTCATTGGTCATTAGAAATTTGTCATTGGTTGGAGTTGTTTCATTCTAACTCAATTATTCCTGTACTGTATTTTGGAATAATAATATTTTTTGAATTTATATCCTTGTTATCATACTTTATACTGTTAATTTTACTAGGATAATTTTTTGTAAAGTAAGTAAATCCGCCAATGCTATAAATATAGTCGCTGTATAAATAATCTATGTTTTTTGCTTTCCAATTACTATTAATATTGAGTTGTAGTTCGTAAGCATTGCTATTTACAAAAAGTAAATACTTTTCTCCTTTACTATTTTCTACTACTAAGAAATCAGCTAAATCATTATTTGTAAAATTACTTTCAATGGCATATGCTTCTTTGTCTATTGCTTTACTCATATAATAAAACGGAAAATATTCTGAACTTGTTCTAAAGTTTCCTCTAGTTTCTCTTTCCATTACTTGACCTTTGGACCCAAAAATTAAACCATTAGCACCAATAAAATGCCAATTCATAATATCAATAAAATCAGTACTTGTTATATTGCTTTTTATCAACCTAATAAGAAACTTCATTTCGTAATTAGCTTGATATTGTGTGTTTTCAAAAAATACTTGCCATTTTCCTACATTGCATTCTGTCATCCAAATTTTTTTATCACTACCAATAATGTTTTTATAATATGTAGTAATATTTTCGAAATAAGTATTTAAAAAATTAATTTGAGTTTCATTGGTTGTTTCAAATAGTAAATCGAAATTGCTATTCTTTAAACAGTCATCACATCTAGTATAAGAATGCAGAACAAAAGCATCAAAAAAATCTTCTTTCGCTAAATCTAAATTCCATTGATGAAAAAACTTACCTCTTTGTGTTTTAATCTCTGCGGCATTAAAAGGACCTTCAGTAATAACACCAACAGGTACATCAGGAAAAAATTTATGAGCAGCTTCCGCAAAAGGTCTTATGCTATTGGCATATGTTTTAGCATCTGGATATTCGTTTCTATGTCCAACTAAATTAAGTTCGTTACCTAGTTCTACACCAAGTACTTTAATGTTATTTTCTTTCAATTTATTAATAACATAAATCATTTCTTCAGGTGTGCCTTCATCATAAACATTCACTACATAAATGGCACTAGCATTATTTGCTTTACAAAGTGTAATAAATGCATTTAGTATATCTGGTTTCTTTTCTATTTGCAATTTAGAAAGTGGTCCAAAATTTCTACTGGTTAATACCACTTTCTGAGTAAAACCATAACCGTATTTATTTGGATGATAATAATTGCCAATAGTACCACCAGGAAATCGTACTACTCTTGGATTGAGTTGTTTATAAAAGTAAAGAAAGTCATTATTTTGTTCTATAGGTTCTTTAAATGTAAAACCAGTGTTTACACCTAAAATATTGCTATTAATTTTGTTTTTAATTTTTTCATTTATATTAAGTTCTATTAACTGACTATTGCCATTGCTAACTGTTGTATTTGGAGTAATAGTTTTAGTATTTTTTTTAGAAGCTATTTTAATTAAGTTAGAGCATCCATAAAAAAACAAACAGATTATTATAAATATTTTTAATATTTTTTTCATAATTCTTTTCATTTTTTCAATGCTAGGTTCTTCCAATATAATTTTTCCTTTACTCTATAATACTCAATAAACATTAAAAAATAGACAATTCCAAATGGAGCATATATAGCACCTCCACTAAATATCATCTGAATAAAAGTAACAACACAACCTAAAAGACCAACATTAAACATTAAATCGTACTTATAATGTTTGACTTTAAAAAAAACATAAGCAGGAAATAAATATACTACTAAATTATAAACAGTACCAATTATGCCCTGAGAAAACAAAACACCTACAATACCAATATCATTTAGACTCACTTTTCCTACTTCAAGCAACATGGTTTCTTCTTTTGGCACACCTACACCAAAAAAGATAATATTTGGATGTTTCAAATAATAATCATAAACTTCTGCCATTTGTAACCACCTAGAGTCAGCAGATGCTTCACCAGTATCTTGTCCTAAGAAAAATTTAAAGAATACAACAAACATATCATTTACAAACACAAGCAAACTAGGATCAATCCAATAAACAATTAAAAACATTATACCAACCACAATAATTATTTGAAATAGTTTTTTAATTATTTGATGCCATTTCAATCGAATAAACATAAAAAGCACTAATGGAATTAACATTGAAATTAACTCTGCTCGTCCTTTATCAAAGAATAATTGATATGCAATAAGTACTAGCCATAATAATAGAGAAGTAATACTATCTTTTAGTAGGAAGTTAACAAAATAATAGACCATTCCTAGCACTAAATAAGCACTAGAAAACCTATATATATAACCTCCTTTAGATGGATTATAACCAACTAGTCCTTCAGAATCTTTATAATTAGCAGGATTTGTAGTTAACTGTAAATACATGTATAAAAGGAAGCTAAACCAACATAACAACAATGCTGCTGTAAAACTTTGCTTTAAAGTGATTTTATTTGTTCTAACTAAAAAATACATAAGACAATTAGATACAATGAAAGCTTTACCAAAAGAATTAAACAGTGCCTTCATAATTGGATAGTCAAATGCATAATACAAAGCAAATGAATTATATACAGGAACAACTAATAGATATAAAATAATGATATCAAAAAAGTTAACTCGCTTCTTTATAAGAATAATATCAAAAAAATAAATACCAGAAAGCAGCATTACGAAAGGAAACATTAACATCATTAACGCTCCAATTACTCCAGAAGATTCTTGAAACTGCAACAATATATTACTGTTTAAAACTAAAGAATAGATAAATAGTAGTACTACTTTTGCTTCATACATCTTTTGGTCGCGAGTGTATAAAATGGTATTAAAAGGAAATGTAACAGTTCTACTCATTTTTAATTAGAATATACGACTCGAAATTACCAGTTTTTTTAGGAATATAGCCAAATGGTGCTGGATTTAAACAAATTTTTGACAAAAGTGTATCTTCTTTAGCAATATTTAATGATAATAATGTAGGCGTTACATAAATTATATCTGGTTGCTGTTCTTGAATAAAATTGCTTATCAATACTGTTGTGTCTTGATATGGTTTAAATTGTACATTGCTAAAATTATTAGATAATAAAGATGAAATATTACCTTCTACATCAAAAACACGAATACTGTCTGAAGTACCATAATGTTGCTGTATATATTGTAATGTAGCTAAATTACACATTGACTTCTCTTTTCTAAATAGATTAAAGTAGTCATAATTTTTTGCTTTGAGTGGAAAAAACATTGCAAAAATAAATAAGACAGTTATCCAAATTAAACTCTTTTTTAGTTGAATAGTATGTAATAAAAATGCAATTACAATTACAACAAATGGAAATAGTAAATATAAATAATGTTTTCTTGGATAAGCATAAACGCTGAAAAAAAGTGGCGGTATAATGCTTATTGTAATAAACAAAAACAGTATAAAATGTTGTTTTATAAAATTGAAATTTAATTTAAATTGATTTTCTTTTTTGAACCAAGCTAGAAAAAGAATTAAAGTGCTACTTATAAATAAAATAAGTTTATAATGAATGGCTTTTATAGGAAAAAACAAGCCAACTACTATTAAAAATATTTGTTTTATACCAGCAATCAAGTTTGAAAAAATATGCTTCCAAAACAATCCATTGTCATTTTGTATAATACTCAACAAGTCTATTTTATCACCAAACACTTGATATATAATCGTGTAAAAGTCTAACCAAAATATAGCATTGCTATTTGTCCATTCTGTATAATTCCATGCAAAATGCTGATAAAAGACACCGATACTTCTTCCACTGTCGCCATTATTAAAAGGTGTTTTAAATATTTTATAGCTTACTAAAAAACAGACAAATAAAAACGCCAAAGCACTCCAACTATACTTAGTAGTCGTTTTTTTTGTTTTAATAAGCACAGCAATCAGCAATACTAAACTCATTAAAAAAGTAAGATAAAATTCAGGTCGTGCAAATGCCAAAAATAAAAAGCACAAACAAAAAATAACTGCCTTTATAATATTGTCTTTAACATAAGTACTTAAAAGAATACTTATAAAAACAACCATTACACAGTAGTGCGAAATTCGTGGCCAAGTTTCTACATTTAACGGATGCAATAAAAAAAGCAAGCTAATAAAAAAAGCAAAAAACGAATTTACTTTTAATCGTAATAAAATCCAATAACATAAAATTGGATTGATAATTCCAAGCAAAGCATAATTGAAATAATACAAACTAATTTTATCATGCTGTATATAACTCAATAATTTATACCAAAAAGAATATGTTGGTCCCCAAGTTCTTGGAATATGATGCCAAAAAAAGTTACTTCGTACTAAATAATTGGCTTCGTCCCAAAATATAATATCCATGTATTGATTGAGATTTGTATAGAGTACTAAACCAATACAGCATAAAAAAAAAGTAGGCAAAATAGCAATTAATAAGGTGTTTTTTTGCTTCATCAGTGCAATTTAAGAAATTGTTCGTTTAAAAATCTCATAGTGTAATCTCGCCGATTTTTCCCAAGAAAAATCTTTAGCTCGCTCCAAACCTTTTTCTACTAAATTATTTCGTAGAACTTCATCATTCAGTAGTTGTTCCATTGCTAATTGCAATTCATTTTCATCAAACGGATTGATTAAAATTCCTGCGTCATCTATAATTTCTCTGCAAGCAGTATTGTTACTAGTAATAACTGCTGTACCACTTGCCATAGCTTCTATTAAAGGCATTCCAAAACTTTCGTGTATAGACGGAAATACAAAACCATACGATGCTTTCATTAAATTGGCAACTGCTTTGGTATCAATTTTTTCAGTTTGCAATTCAATATTAATATCATTTATTGTTGTAGGATAGTTTGGACAAATAATTTTCAAAGGCAATCTTGGTGAATTAATTTTTTGATAAGCACTAATAATTCTATCTACATTTTTTTTCTTTTGATACATTGAAATATGTAGTAAATATAATTTTTCTCCACTACGAGGCAAGAAATATTCATCATCATAACCATGATAAATAACTACAATTTTATTTGGATTGATATCTAAGTGTGCTACAATTTCTTCTTTGGCATATTTCGATACGGTAATAATTTGAGTTACTTTATTTTTATAGATACTCCAAGCAATTTTTCTTTTTAAATTTTTATAAAGACCAATGATTTTTTCTTTCCAAGTACTGTAATTATAAGACAATGGCAAACTAAAATTAGAAGCACCATGTAGTGTAACAATCCAAGGAATAGTACTAGAAAATATTTTTCTATTTGGATACTTAGCACCAGTACAATTTGGATCCCAAATTAAATCTACATCAGGAATATTTTCATTATTGCGTACTTCTACAAACTCTACACCTAATGCGTTTAAATGCGGAATAATATTTTCTGTATAAATCTTTACACTAGTATCGTAATATTTAGGAATCCAAATACCAATTTTCATTTACTTATTTTTTAAAAGGTATAAATGCAATATAAAAACCTAATTTCTTTTTTATAAAAAACGAACCAATTATATTCCAAGAAAAAATACTAATAGTACTAGCAATTGCAGCACCATTTATTCCATACAAAGGAATAAGTATTAAGTTGATAACTATATTTATAATCGCTCCAATAATAGAAATTATTGTAAATTGTTTATGAAAACCAATACCATTTAATAACTGTGCAACTGGTCCACAAGCAGTATTAAATAACTGTCCAATACTTAAAACAGCTAAACTAAATGCTCCAATCATAAACTCTTTTCCATAAATACTCATAATAGGTTTTGCTATAAAAATTAGCAATAGTGTTATAGGCAAAGACAACCAAAAAATTAATTTAGTTGATTTCTGACTTACTTTTCTAACTTCATCTAATTCTGATTGATAGTACAACTGTGTAATTTTAGGTTGCACTGTAGTGTTTAAAGCAACAAGTAGCGTTGCTGTTAGCATAGAAATATTATTGGCTGTTTTATATACACCAACAGCAGCAGTACTTACATTATAAAACTTAAGCATAAATACATCTGCATAATTATTTATCATAAAAGCAGAATAAGTTAGTAACATAGGAATTGCCAAACGATAAATTTCTGCACTCTTTGGAATATAAGTATGCTCTACTATTCTATCTGATTTAAAGAAGTTTTTATATATTGGATAAATGGAAAATAAGAATGGTAAAATACTTAATGTTGCCCAATGCAGGTAAATTGGATTATCTATATTAAAGAAATATATTGTAACTACAATCAATATAACAATTCTAATAACACTTGGTATTAATATTGAAATATTAGCAGTATTTATTTTTAAAGCAGCTCTTAAACTAAAATAGTTATAATCGCCTAAAATAGTTGGCAGCACAAATAAGATACTTATTCTAAAAAAAGACAATAACTCTGGTGCATTCCATGCTTTACATAATACTGGTGCTAAAAACCAAAAAATACTACCAACAACAAACCAAATAAGAAAAATATTTTTTAAACCCAATAAATAATATTTTGTAGTGGTTGCTTGGTTGTGTTTTACATTAGATTCTGGAATTAATTTCTGTAGTGCATCTTTAATTCCAAAGTTGCCAATTATAGTTAATATTGCCATTACAGTAATGACTAATGTTAGCTTTCCTGAAGCTTCTGCACCATAAAACCGACCAATAACTACACCAGAAATAAACCGTAGTGCTTGGACCGTACCTAATGTTATTACTGTAGAAATACTACCTTTTAGCACAAAACCAAAATTTTTGTCTTTAAGAGCAGTCGTTAATTTAGATTTAAGTGCTTCAAAATTCATTCAATAACAAAAGTAAATATTTTGTCTTGATTTAACTCAATCTTATTCGTTCATCTACTTTTACTAAATTAGATCTCTTTTATAAAAGATTTTAGGTATAAATTTTCTTGTTTTTTTCTTTTACTTCATAGCAGAAGTCTCTCGTAAGAGGACGCTGCGATAAGTTTAGACAGTTTTATTATTAGTATAAAATATTTTCGCATCGTCTCTTTTAGAATGCGTTGCTTTAAAGTGTGTAAATTATGAAAGAGGTCTATTAATCATTTTCATTTCCTACTAATTAGGTATATCAACCAAAATGCTTTCAATAAATTTGTAAAACACAAAGAGTTAAATAATAAAACCTTCTTTACTTTTATTTGCATCTCACCAAACGCTTAATTACTTATATTTGTGCTATGCATTTTGTATTTCCAGCATTTCTTATTGCTTTGGTCGTATTGGCTATTCCCATTATTATTCACTTATTTTATTTCAGAAAATACAAGAAAGTATATTTTTCAGATATTCGGACTCTTAAAGAAGTACAAGAAGAAAAATCTACAGTAGAGCAACTTAAAAAGCGACTCATATTGGCTAGTAGATTATTGGCCTTGTTTTTTTTGGTTTTAGCATTTGCTCAACCTTTTCTAGGGAAAAAAGACAATAAACAAAATGAAAATGGCAATGCATTGTCAGTGTACATAGATAATTCATATTCTATGGGATTGAAAGAAGGTACTACTGACAATTTAACTATGGCAAAACAAAAAGCAATAGAATTAGTAAATGATTTTAACAATACCGACCAATTTTGTTTGTTAACAAATACCAATGATATTCAAACGCAAAAATGGATGACTAAAGAAGATTTTATTGATGCTGTAGATAAAGTTGAGTTGGTCAATCAAAATAAAAACATATCAGAAATCAATCAAAAACAAGCTGCATTATTTCAAGGCGTAGGTAATAAAAATAAGTTGGCATTTATCATATCAGATTTTCAAAAATATATTACTAACAATTTAAAAGATACTAGCTTTACCACTTACTTGCTACCACTACCAACAGGAAATGAAAAAAATGTATTTGTAGATTCTTGTTGGTTTGAAAATCCTGTGTTTACTACCAATAGTACGAATAAGTTACTAGTGCGATTTAAAAACTCTGGCAATAGCAAAGTCGATAAATTGAGTGTAAGTATTAAAATTAACAACCAAGTAAAAGCTGTAGATGAAATTGAAATTGAGCCACAAAATTTTACCATAGATTCGTTTAATATCAATATTACAAAATCTGGAATGCAAAGTGGTGTTATTAGTTTTAAAGATTATCCAATCTCATTTGATGATAATTTTTATTTCAACTTTAATATTCAATCAAGCGAAAAAGTATTGAATATAGAATCGGGTTCAACGCCAAGCAACATCACCAGTATTTTTAGCAACGATAATTACTTTCAACTAACAACAACTAATAATGGAAAAATTGACTACTCTTCTTTTAATCAATATGGACTCATTATTTTAAATCAGCTCAATGATATAAGTTCTGGTTTATCAAATGCTATAAAAGAATATTTAGAAAATGGTGGCAATGTATTGGTTATTCCTTCAGAAAATATAAATTTGAATTCATATAATAATTTTTTCTCTAATAATGGAATTGCAATAATAAGCAATTTGGTAAATGTAAATGGCAAGGTAACACAGCTTAATTTAAATGAAGATATTTTTAAAGGTGTGTTCGACATCATACCAAAAAACATTGATTTACCTACGATAACTCAAATGTATCGTCAAGGAAAAAACAGTACTGTTCCAGAAAAACCAATTTTAATTACTAATGTTCAGTCGCCATTATTTACAAAATTTGAAGTTGCCAACGGATTGCTCTACTGGCAAGCAACTCCAAACAATGTCAACTTTAGCAATATAGCTACAAAAGCAATATATCCACCAATAGTTTATAATTGTGGAATATATAAAAAACAAATTAATCCTTTATACTATACCATTGGAAGCGATAATTTAATAGCTATAAAAGACAATGCAAGCAATCAAGACCAAAGCATTGTACTACAAAATCAAGACTACGAATTTATACCAGAAAATAGAATGGTAGGCAATACCGTTTATCTTGGCATTAATCAAGACATACCTATTGATGGTTTTTATAAAGTAAAACGAAACGACCAAACCATTAACGAAATTAGTTTTAATTACAACCGACAAGAATCTAATCTAAGTTTTACGACAACTAAAGAATTAAAAAATTTATACACTAAAGACAATGCTGTAATATTAAACAATAGCATAGCCAATTTATCTGCCAAAGTAAAACAAATAAAAGAAGGTACCATACTTTGGAAAATTGCATTACTTTTGTGTTTAGTAGCATTAATTGTAGAAGCACTCTTAATTCGGTTTTTAAAATGAAATATTGCTTACAACAAGTACAAATAATTGACGCACAATCAAAACATCATCTTAAAAAAAGAGATATTCTCATTGATAATGGTATTATTACAGACATTGCTCCTACAATCCAATCAGACAAAAAAACCAAAACAATTAATTTTAATCACAGCTACGCAAGTGTAGGCTTCTGCGACTTATATACACAACTCGGCGATCCTGGAAATGAACACAGAGAAGACACCGAAAGTATTAGCAAAGCAGCTTCGTTTGGTGGTTTTACTACGCTGTGTGCTATTGCCAACAATGTACCTATTACACAAAACAAATCGCAGATAGAATATATCATCAACCAATCAAAAAATACAGCAACTACTATTTTGCCAATTGGTGCTATTACTCAAAATTTTGATGGTAAAACACCAACCGAAATGATAGATATGCATAAAGCTGGTGCCATTGCGTTTGCAGATATTCCAAATAGTATTAATGATGAAGGTGTTTTTTTAAGAGCATTGCAATATGTTAAATCATTTAATGGTTTAATTATAGATTTACCTTATATACATAATTTAACGAATGATGCTTGCATAAATGAAAGTGCATTAGCAGTAAAAATGGGTTTAAAAGGTATTCCAAATATTGCAGAATATATGGCTGTTGAAAAAGCAATTGCACTACTAAAATATACAGACAGTAAATTACATCTTACAGGAATCTCTTGTAAAGAATCGGTTGATTTAATTGCAAAAGCAAAGAAAGATGGTCTAAATATTTCGTGTTCTGTATTTGTACATCACTTAATAGATAATGAAAATGCTGTGGCAAATTATCAAGCCAACTATAAAGTATTTCCTCCACTGCGTTCAGAAAAAGACCAAAAAGCATTACTTAAAGCAGTAAAAGATGGTACCATAGATGCCATTGCTACACAACACACGCCTTTAGATACAGAAGCCAAAGCAACAGAGTTTGAATATGCTCAATACGGAATGATTGCTTTAGAAACTTGTTTTAGTTTATTAAATACTTATACAGATATTCCACTGGAAAGAATTATAGATGCATTGTCTTATCAACCATATAAAATTATTAATAAAGAGTTTAGTATAAATAACAATAGCATATCTAATTTATCAATTTTTAGTATTGATGAGGAATGGACAGTACCTACTATTTTTAAGAGTAAATCAAACAACTCACCATACATAGGAAAAAAGCTAAAAGGAAAAGTAAAAGCTGTTTTTAATAAAAATCAAATATTTATTAATGAGTGATGAACAACAACAAGGTGCTAACGGATTTTTAGCAGGAATATCTATTACGCTTTTAGCCGCTTTAGTAGCTTGTTTATTATTTGCAGGAACATTTATCATGGCAAATCGAAAAGGTTTAGAGTATACACCATTTCATGCACAAGTGTTTCAAATAGCAGCCATGATAGTAGCTATTGCAATGACACAATTTTTAAGTAGACAAATACAAGGCAATAAGCTAAGTTTTATGCAAGCATTTTTAGGTGGCTGGATGACGAATTTAATACTAGCAATATTTGTATTTACTTTTTATAGGATTTATTTTACTATTACAAAACAAAATGGCATTCCAGAAGGTCAGTTTGGTGCTATGTTATTTTTATACAGTGGATTAGGATTAATGATTTCTGCAATTCTAGCAATTTTCTTTAAGAAGAGTTAATATATTATCTACTATATTTGTAAAAAAATTGTTGTTGGATATTTCAGTAGTCATACCATTATTAAATGAAGCAGAGTCGTTGCCAGAATTATTTCCATGGATTCACAAAGTAATGCAAGCCAATAATTTTACTTACGAAATTTTAGCTATTGACGATGGCAGTACTGACGATTCTTGGAAAGTAATTAAAGAATTATCTAAAAGCAATGCCAATATAAAAGGTATTCGTTTTCAACGCAATTATGGAAAATCTGCTGCATTACAAGTTGGCTTTAAAGCAAGCAAAGGCGATGTTGTTATTACCATGGACGCAGATTTACAAGACAGTCCTGATGAAATTCCAGACTTATATAAAATGATAAAAGAAGGTGATTATCACATTGTATCTGGTTGGAAACAAAAAAGATTTGACAATAAATTGACTAAAAATCTACCTTCAAAACTATTTAATTTTGCTACGAGAAAAATCTCTGGAATTGATAATTTACACGATTTTAACTGCGGACTCAAAGCGTATCAAAAAGTAGTAGTAAAAAACATTGAAGTATATGGCGAAATGCATCGTTATATTCCTGTTATTGCAAAATGGTCTGGTTATCCAAAAATTACAGAGAAAGTAGTACAACATCAAAAAAGAAAATATGGTACTACTAAATTTGGTATAGAAAGATTCGTCAATGGATTTTTAGATTTATTGAGTATTACTTTTGTAGGACGATTTGGCAAAAGACCAATGCATTTATTTGGAACATTAGGCACACTCTCTTTTTTACTTGGATTTGCTATTTTATTATATCTAACGATTACTAAAACATTTTACAGTAAAGTAGGCATGACAGACAGACCTATATTTTATTTAGGTATATTAACTGTAATTATAGGTACACAATTATTTGTAGCAGGATTTCTTGGTGAACTCATCTCAAGAAATGGTTCAGATAGAAACTACTACAACATCAGCGAGAAAATAAGAGTAGAGTAATCAATCAAGTATAAAGCTGTTTTGAATGCTAATTAGTATCAAGACAAACTTATAGTAAATTTCTCCGTTATACTATGGAATTTTTTGGAATGACGCCCAAATGCACAACAGGTAGAATTAATACTTTATAAACTGTATAGCATCTTGTACTGATTGTAGTGGAATTTCTTCTTGTGGCGAATGACCTACTTTATCGTACTTTAATAATTGCACCTTTTTATTTACTGTAAACGAATCTGCTAAACTAATATGTAGCAACTCATCTTCTGTTCCCCATTCTAGTAAAGTTGGTATTTGTAAGTCCATTATATTAGAATGCTTTGCTCTGTCAATATTACTCACTCTATCAATAAATGCTTGTCGGTTGCCTGTTCGCATACTCATTGCTTGATATCGTAGAATTGTTGAGTCTTGAATTTTAGCATCATCATAGTAAACATCTTGTAGTGTTTTCTTTACGAGTGGCTTGGTATCAAATCGACTTATTATATTGGCAAACCATTTGTACTTTGCTAATTTAAATACTAATGAACCTTTAGCTTTATCATTATAAAAACCTGCTGGATCTAATAAAATTAACTTGGTTACTTTATTTGGATAAGCTACTGCATATTGCCAAGCAATTTCTCCACCTAAAGAATTTCCTGCTAAAGCAAAAGAATCTATATTTAGTTGTACTAGAAAATCATTGAGTACTTGTATATAATTTTCAATGGAATAATTTCTGTCATTTCTTGGTCCAGTAACACCAAATCCAGGAATATCTAAACGAATCACTTGAAAACTATCTTTTACTAGTGTTTTTGTCCAATCATTCCAAGTTTCTAAAGAAGCACCTGTTCCGTGAATTAAAACAATTGGTGTACCATTTCCTTCAATAATATATCTAACATTTAGTCCATCTATATTAATATATTGACTATTACTTGATGTAAATTGTTGTTTAATCGTTTCTACTGGAATATCGTTTCGTACAAAAGCAATATCTACCAATAAAATAATTGCCGTTAGCACTAATAATATTCTATAAAGTATGTGCATGGTTAATCTGGTAGTACTCCTAGTTGCGAAGCCAATGTCCAATCTTTAGTCCATTTATTTTCACCAGTTTTAAATGCTCCTTTGTAAGTAATTAGTGCATCGAAAAAAGTACTAATATTATTTAGATTCGGAGCTGTATTGGCTGGCGACGATGCTTGTGGTACTTCGTTGGTTATCAATGGATCTTCTACTGTATTATTGTTTGTAGTAAAATCGTTATATAGATTTACTTTAAACTGATTCAACGAATCTATGTTCGTTACATTAGATATAAAAGTAGTTACTACGAAATTACTAGTGTCAGTTGTTGAGTTAATAATATTATAAAATATATTGTCTTTGTAAATAATATCTCCAGCTTTGTATCTATTATAAGTACTATTTACTAAACTTTCATTAAATTCAAAAGCAATAGGATTTGCAAAATTATACACTACACTATTATATAGTTTTATTGCTCCGTTTTTTTGTACTGTAGCAATTGTATTGGTATTGTTTCCTTTAATAGTGGCATTGGCAATTACTGGAATTGTTTGTGGTGTAACAGTAACTCCTGTAGTAGTGCTTTCTACAAGAATTGCTTGTTGTGTTTGGCTAGAAGACAGTGTCATCCAAAACTGATTTAAGCCATTATATCCATCAGTGCAATAAATACTATTTTGGTTTGCCAGAGCACTTAACACATACTTTGTTCTTGCATTTCCACCTATAAAATCTATACCATTATATTTTGAAGCAATTACTTCTATATGTTCAATAGCTGTATTACGACCAACTCCTGCTAGTGTAAGTGCGGCTAAATTATCAATTGCTCCTGTATGTCTAATAGATACATAATTTAAAACACCACTATAATCATTGTCATCAGTGCCACCAAATGTATTTCTAGCATCTGTAGTAATTGCATCTAGTTGGTCTGAAGTGGTAGTATTAATAGCTGCGTCTCCCATAATAATTAAACCACCCCAAAGCTGATTATCGTTTTCTGTTAAAGAACCTACAAAGTCGCCATTTGCTACTTCTGCCATAGTTAAGTCATCTTGTATAGAAGTAAAAATAATAGGTTTTTGTGCAGAAGCATTTGCAATAACAACTGCTCCTTTGGCTACAACTAAAGCAGAAGCTTGACTATTTGAACCTGTAAGTGCTTTTATAATAGTGCCTTCTTGAATGGTTAAAGCTTGACCTGAATTGACATATACCATTCCATCTAGTACCCAAATTCTATTACTGGTTAATGTGATACTACCAATTCCTGCACCTAAATCTTTAATAACAATGGCTGACTCTCCATTTATGGTAGTATCTCTGTACTCTGTTGCATTGGCAGTTGTAGTTACAACAATGTCTTTTGAACATGAACTTGCTAGGCAAACAGTTAATACTATAGTAAAAACAATAACAAATATTTTAAAGCTACGATTCATTATGTATTGATTTATTTTTGAATTGGTGAAGTTAGCAATTTATCAGAGTATTATAAAGGTTAAGCAATAAAATTAAGTTAAAATAAAGGTGGCTTTGATTTTTTAGTCGATGAAACATTAAGAGAGATAAACAATTCCAAAATTATGAACTTTGATATGGTTTAACCCAAATTACGCATATGCGAAACTTCGGGAAAAATTAAGTCTATTGATATTGTTATTTTTAAGCGTGGCGTAGCTACGCCACGCTTTATACCAAATATAATTGTAACGCAGAGTCCTACTATGCTTTTTCACCTACGCTTAGAGACTCTGCTAAGAAAGCAAAAGTTGAAGTACTACGCACTTCCTATTTAGGAAATACTTCAATTTAAGTAACCATGTGTGCAACTCATGGTATAAAAAGTACTTAGTGCGTAATTTGGGTTAAATAAAAAATCCCGTCTTTTAAGAAGACGGGAACAACACAGATGAACGGTTACCTGTTTTTGATAAACCGTATATTGTATATTAATTAGCTAAACTCCAAGAAAATCCGAGTTGGAAAGTTCTTCCTTCTTCAAATGTTCTATAGTTTGTTTTTCCTAAATTTAAAAATTCGTAGTAAAGATTTCTGTTATCTCCTAGTAAGTTATTGGCTTTAAAGCTTAAATTAAATTGATCTTTCTTCCCTAATTTTTGTGTGATTTTGAAGTCTAAGTTATGAAAAGGATCTTCATAAATATAAGGATAATCGCCAATAGAAACTATAGCAATAGATTTGCCTTTTACATTGTAACTTAGGTTTAATTCTGTACCAGATGTTGGATGTGCATAAGAAACAAAAGCATTGATTAAGTATGGAGATTGTCCTTGCATTTCTCTTTTATGACTAATACTTTCATTAAACTTAGTGTATTTATATTGTTCATCAGCA
This sequence comes from Chitinophagales bacterium, assembly GCA_020636535.1. Taxonomy (NCBI): domain Bacteria; kingdom Pseudomonadati; phylum Bacteroidota; class Chitinophagia; order Chitinophagales; species Chitinophagales bacterium. The sequence continues at coordinate 402,293 of JACJXT010000011.1, read as the reverse complement.
GTTCTGTCTATAGACGATTTGATATAAGTAACATTAGCACCTAATTGTAAACCACTTAGTTTTGGATTGATAAAATCTAAGCTTTTTCTCAATTCAAATTCTATACCATACAAATTAGCTTTATCTCTGTTAGATGCTGTTAAATCGTTTGGTGCTGCTGATGAGAACGATTGTACTTCTATTGGATTTTTGAAGTTTTTGTAAAAACCAGTAATAGAAACAATATCACCTTTACCAAAGAAATATTCTAGTCTTAAATCTACATTATTAATATCTGTTTCTACTAAATCTAAATTACCAATAAAGTTTTGATCTAATACAGGATCATATACTACTAATTGTGATTTTTCTTTAAATGAAGGTCGTGCTAGTGTTCTATTATAAGATGCTCTTAAATTAAAATCTTTCATTAAATTAAAAACAAAGTTTACAGATGGCAATGGCTTCACTGAGTTCAATACTGTTTGATTATTTATTTTCTTATAAGTTAATCTGTCTGTTCCAGAATATTGCATTCTAGTATACTCTACTCTTAAACCTGTAATTAATTTTATTTTTTCGTGTAATGGAAGCGTAAGCATTGCATAAGCTGCCATTGTATTAATTTGTGATTTATATTGGTCTGATGGATTATTCAAAATATCAGACACATAGTAACCTGTATCGTTTGCTGGATTCCAAATATTTTGTAGAATAGTATTTGCTCCACCAGTAATATCCACCAAAGTTGGATCGGTTGATGGATCTGCTTTTACAATAACTGTATAAGTATTAAATTCTCTTTGTTTAAAAACATTTGCTAGTCCAACTTTTAACTTTGATGCTACTCCATTCCATTGTTTAAAATTATATTGATAATCTACTTTTGGATTAAGGTTGATTTCTTTTAAGCTTCTAAAAACCTTGTTAACACCAGCAGTACCACCAGCTTGTAACAATGTATCATTGTTTAGTAGTACTAAATCGGTATAAGATAAATTTGGATCATCAAATTTTGAGTTGGTAAAAGACAAAGACCAGTCTATATTATTTTTATCGCTGATTTGATGTTTACCATTTAGCATTACATTAGTAATCATTTTTTGAAAGAACTCTAAATTTTGACTTAGTATATTTTGTACATTAAAAATATCTTCTACATTTCTAATCGTTGCTTTCTTTTCTGCACTTTGCGTATGTAGTGCATATAGTGTAATGCTATTGTTTTTATGCTTATATGAAGTAGATAAAAATCCATTCCAAATTACATTTTGGCTACCAATATCTCCAGTTTGTTTTTCTTGAATATCATATTCATAACCATCATCTGCACTAGCTACTACTCTAGTTTTTGCATATTGTGCATTTGGTGTAAAATCAAAATTAGCTTTGTAGTTAAAAATAAAGTTATAACCAAACATACTTCCTTTGTCAAACTTTTTTACATCGCCATAATTAAAACTATAACTTTGATTTAAGAAGTTATTTTTGTTTTTAACTGCTAATTCTTTGTCTAAAGCATCAGCATAATCATAAATTTGTTGCTTTTCATCTGTAGTAATATTTAAGTTATTTGGATTTGGTAATTTTACTTCGTTACTAAAAGGCAATTCTCTTTGTTTTTTACCAAAACCAAACCAGTCTGCTTTGTATCCATCGTATAAAATAAAATCTTTTTTGAAGTGTGTAATAGTATTGTAACTATAACTTGCATTAATAGCAATAGTTTTATTATCTACAAAATCTTTGGTATTAATATCAACTAATCCACCAACAAAATCGCCAGGTAAGTTTGGTGTAAAAGTTTTGTATACAATAATGTTGTCTAAAATATTTGTAGGAAATAAATCTAGTTGTACTGCATTTTTTTCAGGATCTAAACCAGGTAAATCCATTCCATTTAAAACAGATTTAGAGTATCTATCACCAAGACCTCTTACTACAATAAATTTACCACCTTCTATTGAAACACCAGGAATTCTTCTAGCAGCAATTGCCACATTTGCATCACCATTTTTTTGAATGGTTTTAGAAGAAACGCCATCGATGAAATTTTCTGAATTTTGTTGTTTCGTAGTCAGTGCATTATCTGTATTTTCTAATGCTTTTGCTTGTACTACTACTTCTGAAAGTGTTTGTGTTTCTTCTTCCATAATAATATCTGGAAGCACTTTTGTTTCATCTGCATTAACTACTACACCTTGAATTTTTTGTGTAGCATAAGAGATGTAAGAGATTTCTAAATTATAAGTACCTTCTGGAACATCAATAAAATAAGCTCCATCTAAATCGGTAATAGCACCCATAGTAGTGCCTTCTACAGTAACATTAACACCAATGAGTGCTTCGCCAGTGTTATCGAAAATGTTACCTTTAATTGTTCCATTTGCAGCAAATAAACCAATTGCTAAAATGGAAAATACTGTGTTTAATAAAATTTTTTTCATCGTGTTGTGTTGTTTAATATATTATATAAAAAAGCTGTATGCCTATTTAAGCACATACAGCTTTTAAATTATCTATTTAGAATATACCTAAAGCTTTAGCCCAAGTCCAGCTAAACACTGACTCATCTGCACCTTTAGTAAATGTTGAAACTTTGCTATTTCCTGCAGCAGTAAAGGCAGTTTTAATTAAAGCATCATTAGCAGAACCTTTAATAGCATCTGTAATTAAAGTTGAAATGTTAAATTCTGAATTGGTAACTTTTAATGTAAGTGCTACATAATTATTTGTTGCAGTTCCACCATCAACATTAATCCACTTTTTAAAGTTTTTAAATACACAGTTATTGATAGTTCCTTGTGCTCCAGATTTTAAATTAGCAGCACGACAACTATCTCCTAAATTAACCATAGTAGAATTTTGTATAGTAAATAAACCGCTTGTATAAGTTGAATTTTCAGGACCATCTATTTCTAAAGCATCGTTACCTGCTGAAGCATTGTTTACCAATACCAAAGCATTTGAAATTGTACCAGCATAATTTTGGTCTAAATCTATACCATCATCAGATTGATAAACTACTAATAAGTTAGAGACATTTACAGTACCACCAAAACATTCAATACCATCATCATCACTAGAAATAACTTCGATGTTGCTAATAGAAGTACCAGAACCAACGCCACCTAATGTTAAACCTTGTAATTCTTTATCTGGCTCTAAAGCAGTACCTGTAAATCTGATAGAAAGATATGCTAAAGTACCTGAGTTGTCATTAGCAACATTTCCACCATATAAGCCAAATGTATAAGAAGATGGAATACCTTCAATTTGAGCTTCTGTATCGCCATCACCTGCAGAAATTGGAGCTTTACCTAAAATGATTAAACCACCCCAAAGTCCTTTGCTATCTGTATTAAGTGTACTTTGAGTTTCGCCTAGTTGAATATCATCTTCTACAGAAGTAAAAATAATTGGCTGACTTGCAGTACCAATTGCGTTTAATTTACCACCTCTTGCAATAATTAATGCAGAAGAAGCTGCACCACTACCTGTATTGGCTTTAATAATAGTACCAGCTTGTATGGTTAATACATCACCATCTGCTACATAAGCAAATCTATCAATTACATAAACTGTATCGCTGTACAGCGTTCTTGTGCCAATACTTCCACCTAACTCTGAAGTTGGTGTAGTAGTATCTGTGTTGTCATCTTTAGTACAAGACATTACAGTTGTACCTGCAATTGCCATTAAAGATGCTGCAAATAATAATTTTCTAAATTGTTTAAATACTTTCATGTCGTTTTTTTTGTTGGTACAAAGTAATGGCTTAGGTTTTGGTTTGTGTTTAATAGAAAGAGGAGATTAAGTGAATGTTTGTGTCTATTTTGTGGCTTTTGTTGATATAGTGTGTAGCAAAACTGTTGCAATTGTGTTTTTTATGTGAAGCATTCTTTTTAACATAAAGTAGGTATATTAGTGTTGGTGAATTTTCTTCAAAACATAGCCGATTTTGTTTATCAACATAGCGTAAACATGAATACTGCAAGTATTCTAATGCTCTTTCCTAATAAAAGAGCCATTGGTGTATTTGAAACTTACTTGATGCAATGCTTTGAAAATACTGCCTATGTTAGTCCACATTGCATAACTATAGAAGATTTTTTTCATCAACAAGCGAATTATGCCATTGCAGATGAAATAACACAGTTAAATATATTATTTCAACTACATCAAAAAGTCAGTAATTCAACTCAAGATTTTTATGAATTTTTGCCTTGGGGAAAATTAATTCTAAGAGACTTTAATGAAATAGACAAATACTTAGTTAAAACAAATAGTTTATTTTCTGATATTATAGACTTTAAACAATTGGAAGAAACATTACCATTAGATGATATTGCCAAAGAGTATCTAGAATTATTTAGCAACGCTATTCAAGTAGATACTAAAGCACCATTGAATACTCAGTTTTTAAAAACATGGAAAATTTTAGGACAATTGTACAATGCTTTTAATAATGTATTGAGTCAGCAATCGTTGACTTATAGTGGACAATGTTTTAGACAGCTCATTACTCAACTAAAGCAAAGCAATACATCAATACCTTATAGTGTTATTCATTTTTGTGGATTTAATGCTTTTACCACTGCTGAAGAAACTTTATTGGACTTATTAAAATTAAAACAAACGGTTTACACTTGGTGGGACATTGACGATAGTTTTATGCAAAGTAAAATTCATGAAGCTGGTAATTTTTTACGACTATACTATAAGAAATACAATGATGAAAAATTAGATTTTTGGATTAATGATAATAATAAACAAGCTCAACAGATTTATATACAAAATATTGCAAGTAATGTAGGTCAAGTGCATTATGCTTTGGAAGAAGCAAGTAAACAAACAAGTTCGACTGCAATTGTACTTTGCGACGAAATGCTTTTAGATGTAGTATTGCCTTCGATAGATTATAATTTGTGTAATATTACAATGGGTTATGCTATTAAACTTTCTGTAAGCTATAGTTTGTTGAGTAGTATAATAGAATTGGTACAACAAGCAAATAAAGATGGCAACACTATAAGTATTCCTTCAAAAAATATAATTCAATTATTTAATCATAAAGAAAGCAATTTTATTTGGAAAGCAGCTATTCCTTTTCAGTCGTTGCCAAATTATGTAAGCATTGATTTTTTTAATCGTTTTGTATACGATGATTTTGCATTGAACCTAAATTTATTTTACAATGGAATTGATTTAGGCAACTACTTAATAAAGTTACTAGAAAGCATTACTATTAATGAAGCACCAATTATTCAATCATTAAAAGAACAAATATTATATATAAATAATTTAGTAAGTCAGCAAGATTATCTTCAAAGTATAGATAATTACAGTATGCTTTTGATAGAACAATTGCAACAGATTTCAATTCCATTTACTACTTCAAAAGATGCTAAAATTCAAATAATGGGTTTTTTAGAAACTCGTTTATTAGATTTTGATAATATTTATATTATTTCTATGAATGATGATAAATTACCAGGAACAAACAAAAACAATTCTTTTATTCCTTATCATCTTAGAAAAGCTTTTGGCATGCCAACTTTTGAACAGTTTGACGGAATTAATGCTTATCATTTTTATAGAATATTAAAACGAAGTCAACACGCACACTTAATTTACAACAGTGCTGTGTCTGATAACATGTCTGAAGAAAGCAGGTTTATCAGACAAATAAAAATAGAAAATTCAAATAAAAATAATCTTCATTTAATAAATATAGATATAAATTCTGACAATAATAAAAGAAACGAATCTATTGAAATTAAAAAAACACCAGCCATTATAGAGCAACTAGCAAAAATTGAATTTTCTGCTACAGCAATACAACAGTATTTAAATAGTCCGATTGATTTTTACTTTTCCTACATTTTAAAATTAAGAGTGCCAGAAGACAAACAGTTTGAAATTGATGCAGCATCATTTGGTACTTTGCTACACAACACACTAGAGTACTACTATAATCAAACTGAAAATATAAGTGTTGATGATGCTTTACAAGTAATTCTAGAACAAGAAAAAATTACGGTATCTGATTTATCTGGCGATCATCAATTACAAATTGAAGTAATAAAAAATATATGTAGTAAGGTTATAGAAAAAGACAAACTAGAACAATTTACAATCATTAGTAACGAAGCAAAATTGAGAACGGAAAATTTTGTTTTGAATAATGGTACTAGTATTTGTTTGAAAGGAAAAGTAGACAGAATTGATGCTTTAGACAATAACATTATTAGAATTATTGATTATAAAACTGGCAATGAAACACTACGCGCTTTTCCGAAAATGAGTAAAGATGAAGAGAAAACGAAAGCTAGTTTTGATAGTTTTTTTGAAGCTATTTTTTCAAAAACAAACAATTCGTACAAAGCCACTTTACAAGGTTTACTATATGCTTATTTGTACAAGCAGAAAAATCCATCTGCTAGTGTTGTCGTTGGATTTTATTTAGCAAAATCATTAAACAATGGACTGCATTATTTAAATAATGGTGCTGTTATTAGCAATGAATTTCTTGATTTATTTGAGCAACATTTAAAAACTTTATTTGATGAAATTTTCGACATCAACATACCATTTACACTAGGCAAAAATGAAAAATATCAGAGCTACTCTGAGTATAGTTTGTTAGTAGAGTAATTTAATCAATATAGAATTACTCGTAAAGATTCTACAAAGAATAATATAAAACTGAGTCAAAACAAAACAACACAAGAAAGAGCCAATATTAAAAACCACTTACTACAACAAGAAGACAGCAATGCACAAGCACTAGGAAAAATGATGTAGAATAAATTATCTTTCTGCAACAATTTGTGTCATCTTCCGAAAAATAGTTTTATTTCTGTAATCAATTTCTAATGCGTAAATTGGACTTAAATTCCTATAAAAATGTCTTGGATTCAATCAACCACAATCTATCAAATTTATCCTCGTTCTTTTTATGATAGTAATGATGATGGCATTGGTGATATTCAAGGAATCATACAAAAGTTAGATTACATAAAAGACTTAGGTTTTGAAACCATTTGGATTTCGCCTTTCTATACTTCGCCACAACAAGATTTTGGTTATGATATTGCCGACTATTTTTCAATTGATAAAGACTACGGAACGGTACAAGATGTAGAACAGTTAATTGAAGCAGCACATCAACGCAAGCTAAAAATTGTGTTGGATATGGTCATCAATCATACTTCCAACCAACATCCATGGTTTTTAGAATCGAAGCAAAATACTACAAACGACAAAGCCGATTGGTACATTTGGCGAGACAAACCGAACAATTGGAAAAGTATTATTGGTACAAAAGCTTGGCATTTTGTAGAAGAACGCAATCAGTATTACTACACTTCTTTTTTGCCATTTCAGCCAGATTTAAACTATCAAAATGAAACAGTAAAACAAACCATGTTTAATGTTTGTAAATTTTGGCTAGATAAAGGTGCAGATGGTTTTCGATTAGATATATTTAATTGTATTATAAAAGATAAGCACTTTAGAAATAATCCATTTAGTTTATTGCATGGAATTCCAACAATAGACCAACCTGGTGGAAATTTTCAAAACAGAAAATATTCGGTCAATCAACCAGAAAATTTTGAGTTGGCAAAAGATTTAAGAGCAATCATCAATCAATATCAACCAGACAGATTGTTATTAGGCGAAGTGTTTGGCGAACATCATGTAAAGAAACAATACTTAGGCAATGGCAATGATGGCTTACACATTATTTTCTTGTTCGATATTATACACTTTAAATTTAAAGCATCGTTCTTTAAAGAAAGAATAAAAGCATATGAAAAAAACTATCCTTTTCCATATCAACCAGTAGTTAATTTTTCAAATCACGACCAATGGAGAAGTCAGTTTAGATTAAAAAATAATATTAATAAAGCTAAATTATTAACGCTGTTACAAATGACTATGCGAGCAGTACCAGTGTCGTACTATGGCGAAGAAATTGGAATGACCAATGCGTATATTCCAATTAAACAAGCCAAAGATAAACTAGCACATGCCTTTACTTGGATTCCAGAATGGATTGCAAAGAGAATGCCTGTACCAATTAATAGAGATAATTGTAGAACGCCAATGCAGTGGAACAGCAATAAAAATGCAGGATTTTCTAATGCCAATACTACTTGGTTGTCAGTAGTAGACGATTACAAACAAAGAAATGTTGTACAAGCACAAGCAGATAAAGATTCATTATATTATACTTATAAAACATTATTAAATTTAAGAAAAACAAATAATAGTATCAATAAAGGAAAACTGAATTTAATAGAAGATACACCTAATGCTATTATAATGTACGAAAGAATTTATGAAACAGAAAAGCATATTATTATACTTTGTTTCAGTAACAAAAAAATAAGCATTCCATTAGCAGATGATAAGTATACCATTCTTCTTAAACTAAATGATAGCTTTACTTGGGAAAATAACACCTTAGAACTTTCCAACTACAATGGATTGATTTTTAGAGAGATTGTATAGATAGACAACATCATTGTTCAATTACAATTTGTGGAGGATTGCCTAAATTAGTTTGTAGTACACTATTAACAGCTACACTTATTAAATAACTATAATTATAATTTTTCTCACCACATTGTTGACACGATTCTTGCATAATACTAAAATCAGATATAGTATAAGTACTACTACTACTTTTTATGAAAAGCATATAATCAGCATGATGATTTAAATCGTTGTGCAAAATTGCTTTGTAATTATTGCTAGTAATTGGCACTATACTATCTAATTGTATGCTATCTATTTTTGCTTGAAAATTAGTATTCAATTCATAGCTTATTAAATAAACACTATCTAACTCATTGGCTGTAAAATTAACAAACGATATACTTTTTATAGTATCTAAACCTTCGCAGACTTGATATTCTTTGGTACAACAAGCGTTTATTAACAGCATGCTAACTACTAGCAATATTCTAGAAAACCAAGACATCTTCATTGTGAATTATTTTTATAATCTAATATAGATAAAATAATTAATAGTTTTTCTTAAAATTTAATTTCTACTGCTGGTGTTGTTCTAAAATAATAGTTGGTGCTACTATGCTTTGTTCTCTTTGCATTTGTACCGTATTCGTTTCTTCAAATACATGTCCATCTTCATATCCTACAGAAACATATACTAATAAATCTTGTTTGGCAGAACCTTTAAACACGCCTTTAATTGGTGTGCAATCTGCAAAATCTCTACCAACAGCCAGTTGTATATGATTGATATTGGCATAGCAATTATTGGTTGGATCTATTCCTATCCAACCTAAGTTAGGAATATAAACATCTACCCAAGCATGTGTTGCTCCTTCGCCACGCATACCACTTTTATTTGGACAGATATAACCACTGACATAGCGTGCTGGCAAACCAAGTGTTCGTAAAATGTGCAATAACAAATGTGCAAAATCTTGACATACACCAGATTTTAATTGTATGATTTCATCTACTGTAGTTTCTATAGTAGTAATGCCTTTTACATATTTGTAATTTTCATAAATATACTGATTGGCTTTCTTCGCTGCTTCAATAGGTGTGTAATTTTTTAGTGCTAGTGTTTTAATTAAGTCGTCTACAATTTCTTGATGTTCTATTTTTTCGCACAAAGCATAATCAAGCAATAAAATGTCTTTATTTACTTGGTTTGTTAATTCTTGCCAATCGTTTATAGTAGAATTACTTTCATCAATTTCTTTGCTAATGGCTTGTACTATCAACCTACTATCAATTACTAATTCTTGATGTGCTGGATTTAAAGTAAAGAAAGCAGTGCCATTTCCCCAATAATCAAAAAACTTATTTAAGACTGGATCGCCTGTAATTTTTATTTCCTGACTTAATATATCTTGTCCTTCTTTTGGAAAAGGAAATATTTTTATTTGATTGGCATTTTCAAATACCTCACTATCGTATAAATATTTTGTTATATGATGAATTTTATAAATAGACATGGTTAGTAGTTATATGTTTAATGATAAGCAAAAAAATGTTTATTGAAATCATAATTAAAGTCGTAAATCTCGTTTCGTATTTCTTCCAAGAAAGGATGTAAGCCAACTTTTTGAATAAAAGATAAATCGGCATATTCAATACGACTTTTTAATCTGCCAATTTTATGCAACAGTGCTTTCTCTTCTTTTAGATTGAGTTGTGCTAGTTTTTCCATGATGTAATTTATTTTCTTTACTGAATAAAAAATTGATCTAGGAAAATTCGTATTCATTAAAATCATATCTAATACATTTTGCGTTTGCAAACCTGTTGGATAGCATTTTAAATAAAACTCATAACCAGATAAAGACATCAGTAAATTTTTCCAATAAGAAATATCCATTGGTGTATTTAAATCATAACCAATATCATGAAAACGAGTATCTACAATATCTGCTGTTTGTAAAGCTCTTTCTATGTTTTTACCAATACCCATAAAATTCCAACCTTCACCTCTTGGCATAGTAACTTCTGCTACGCCATAGTAATATAAACTTTGATTAATTAAAGAACTAAAAGCATATGACTGTCGGTTGGTATTTAGCATATGCTCAATTTTTCCAGAACTAAATTTATGATAGTACTCATTGATGCTTTCCCAAAGTTCTTTAGTAATTTGATCTTGTAAACCGCGAGCATTTTCTCTTGCTTTAGTTATAATGGATTGTATAGAATTGCTATTGCTCTTATCTAAAATAATGTACTGCAACACTTCATGCGTTTGGTATCTTATTGCTTGCATTTTTTCTTCTTCCATTTGAGAAAAACTATACAACACCTGATACCAATCGTAATTACCATCTGTATTGCTATCTAAAGAAGTAGCATAGTTTATTTTAAGCATACGCAACATACCTTCTGCTCGCTCTACATAACGGTTCATCCAAAATAAAGAATCGGCAATTCTACTTAACATTTAATTTATTTTATATCTTTATTTATTATTAATCAACAATCCAAGTATCTTTACTGCCTCCACCTTGTGATGAATTGACAACCAAAGATCCTTCTTTTAATGCTACTCTTGTTAAACCACCAGGAATTAATTTAAAACCATCTGGTCCAAACAAAGCATATGGACGCAAATCTACATGTCGTGGTGTTAATTCTCCATTAATATAACAAGGCACAGTAGATAAATTAAGTGTTGGTTGTGCAATAAATGATCTTGGATCTAAAAGAATGGCTTGTTTAAATTTTTCTATTTCTTCGTCGGAAGCAGTTGTTCCCATTAGCATTCCATAGCCACCACTATCATTTGTTTTTTTAATGACCATTTTATTCATGTTCTCAAATACAAACTGACGATGTTCTACATCTTCCATCATATAAGTTGGTACATTTTTTAATAATGGTTCTTCGTTTAAATAGTATTTTATCATTTTTGGAACATAAGCATAAACAGCTTTGTCATCTGCAACACCATTGCCAAGTGCATTAACTATTGATACATTGCCATTTCTATAAGCAGACAATAAACCTGGAACGCCAAGAATGCTATCTGGACGAAAAGCTAAAGGATCTAAAAACTCATCATCTACTCTACGATAAATAACATCTACCTTTTTTAATCCATGAGTAGTTTTCATATATACTTTATGATTATCTACTACTAAATCTCTTCCTTCTACTAAATCGACGCCCATATATCTAGCTAAAAATGTATGTTCGTAGTAAGCAGAATTAAATACGCCTGGTGTTAAAATAACGATACATGGATTTTGTGTTTGATTAGGTGATAATGAAACCAAAATTTTTTGTAATTCGAGTGGATAATTACTTACATGTCGTACTTTATATTTGTTCATTAACTCTGGAAAAATGGCTTTGGTAACATCTCTATTTTCCATCATATAGGAAACGCCAGAAGGTGTTCGTAAGTTGTCTTCAAGTACATAGTAAGTGCCATCTGCATCTCTTACTAAATCAATGCCTGCAATATGAACATATATATTATGTGGTACATCAATACCAAAAATAGCTCTGTTGTAATGTGGACAAGAAGCAATTAGTTCTGCTGGAATAATACCATCTCGTAAGCAATTTTGTTCATGATAAATGTCGTGCAGAAAGAGATTTAAAGCACGCATTCTTTGTTCAACTCCTTTAGAAATAAAATTCCATTCGGTAGAAGTAATAATTCTAGGAATAATATCAAAAGGAAAGATGCGTTCTATACCTTCTTCATTTCCAGAATATACCGTAAAGGTAATTCCTCTATTCATGAACATTAGCTTAGCAATTTCTTCTTTACGCGTTAGTTCATTCGTATCAATATTATTGAGTTTGTTTAACAAATTAAGATAGTGTGCTCGCACATTTCCATCTGGCATTGCCATCTCATCCCAAAAATTTGATTTTATTTTATAATTCTCGAACAACATAATTATTAATAGCTCAACTTACTGCTTTTTTTGATAAATTATATTTGTTCTAAAACTAATAATGTAAAATTAAAATTGAATTATTTTTGGAATAATATTGAATAAATTGCAAAAACTAGCAAAATAATTAAGCTATAATTTCTATAAATTTTATTCTATATCATTTTTTAGTGATATTTTTTAAATATTTTTCATCTAATATGAAATTCAGAGTATAACTATACTTCTTTCTTTACAGTTACAAATGGCAATGGTTTTTTAGTTTTGTAGTTAAATATTTCATCACTTTTTTGTGGCAGTTGATAGTAGATGATGTTTTCTTTTTTAAGCTGACTCTTAAATTTTTCATCGCCAATGATACTCATAGGATCTGTTGTTTCTGCTATAAAATAAGTTTTGCCTTTAAGGTTTACTGTAATTGGATGCTTGGTTTTAAAATTGCCAACAACGCCAACAGTAATATGTTTTGGATAATATAAAAAACACCAATCTGCATCAATCTGTTGTAGTAGCGAAGCAAACAAAATAGCTTTGCCACTACAATCGCTATTTTTTGTTAAGAGTATTTCGCAAGGTCGCTTAATAACTTCTTTGTTGCCATATCCTTCTTCAAAATTATAATCGATATCGTAGCTTACGAAATCTAATAGTGCTTGAACTTTGTCTTCGAATGTGATTTTATTTTTAGTAATGGCTTGAGCTAGTTTACTAATTGTTGGTTCTCCTTTTACAATTACTGGTGGCGAATGATTGACTATATAATTATCATCTTCTGTAATACAAAATATACCACCACGCAATTGGTTTTCCATATCAATAGAAGTTACTATTTGTGCTAAATTAATTTTATATATAATATTATTACTAAATTTACTAGTAATCAATTTTGCAGTGTCTATGTTTAAATTACTAATACTAGTTCTGCATAAATATTTATCTTCTTTTAAAATATATAAATTGCCATACCAAATATAATCGCCACTTTCATCGCCAAAATCAATACTGTCTTTGTGTAGAAATGCTTTTTGAGCTATGGTATTAAAATCTTTCCGACTGCAAGAAAAATAAAATGCATTGTTTGGATAATCTACTTTTAAAACTTGAAAATTAACACCAAGTAGATTCGAGACAATACTATCGCCATAAAATTTTGGTTGACGCATAATTGCAGCAGCTTCCATTTGATACTCATAATGGCTATACTGTTTTGTTTTTTCTTGTTTACATGCTATTATTGATAAGCAAACAAATACTATGGCTAAAAATTTATTGAACATTAAAACAAATATACAGACAAAATTTATCTAATAATATATGATAATGCAACTGTATAAAAGATTAAATCTTAAACTACTGCTAATGCTTGATTAATGTCTGTAATTACATCTTCTATGTTTTCTAATCCAACAGAAACTCTTACTAAACTTGGTGTGATACCAACTGCTAGTCGTTGTGCTTCTGGCACATTAGAATGACTAGTACTACAAGGATGTGTAATTAAAGTGTCGGCAGTTCCTAATGAACCTGTATTGGTACAAAATTTAATTTGTTTTAAAAATCGAATACAACCATCAATATCGGTATCTATTTCAAAACTCAGCATACCACCATAACCTTTCATCTGTTGTAATATCCAATGATGATCTTGGTGTGATGTTAAACCTAAATAGTTTACTTTTTTTACTTTAGCATGATTGTTTAGAAAATTAGCTAGAATTATAGCATTTTTCATATGTTGTTCCATTCGCAGTGGAAGTGTTTTTACACCATTATTCAATAGATAAGCTTCAAACGGACTAATAATTCCACCAAAAGTTTTTAAAATACCATGTGCTTTTTGATAAATTTCTTTGTCTTTACAAACTAAAACACCACTTAAACCAGTACCATGTCCGTTTAAAAATTTAGTAGAAGAATGTACTACAATATCAACAGCATCAAACAAAGGTCTTTGCAAATATGGCGTAGCAAAAGTATTATCTACAATAACAAAGGCATTGTGTTGTTTGGCAATAGCAGTAAGTTCTTTTATGTTATAACAAGCCAATGTAGGATTTGCTGGTGTTTCTATATACACCAATTTTATACTTGAATTATTTTGTAGTAAATTATCTAAAACATCTACATCATTCAAATCAGCATAAATAGTATTTACTTGATAGTCGTTGAGTTTTTTAGTTAGAAACTCATTCGTTGTACCATATAAATTAGCTTGCGTAACCACAGTATCACCACTTTTAACACAAGTAAGTATTGCAGTAGCAATGGCTGCCATACCACTTCCAAATAACAAACCATAAGTTTTTATAGGATTTTCATCATCATAACCTTCTAGTAGTGCAATTTTTTCTGCAACAGCATCGGTAGTTGGATTGCTCATTCTAGCATAAGTATGTTGCTTACTTTCACCTCTAAAGTAAGCAAATGCAGCATCTAAATCGGCGTAAGTAAAGGTAGAAGTTGCATAAATTGGTGTTACATGTGCATGATGTTCTTCAATCAAAATATCTTTTACACAAATAGAATTAAATCCTTTATTCATAATCAATCACTTATTTAATAATAGAATAGCATAAAGGTATAGACATTTATTTATTTTTGTATTCTAATTTTTTGAAATATGGATATGCGTGGCAAAATTGTAGTGGTAACAGGTGCAAATTCTGGTATTGGTAAAGTAACAGCAACAGAGTTGGCAAAAATTGGTGCAACAGTAGTAATGGTTTGTAGAAACGAAGAAAAAGCCAAAGCTATTCAAGAAGATATAAATGCTGTTACTGGTTTAAATAATGTAGATTTATTTATATGTGATTTCAGTTCACACGAATCGATAAAAAAATTTGCTATTGCTTTTAGAAGTAAATATAATGTAGTAGATGTTTTAGTAAATAATGCTGGCGTAATTTTAGGTGAAAGAGAAACAAATGATGATGGTATTGAAATGATGATGGCAACCAATCACTTAGGTTATTTTTTAATGACACATTATTTGTTAGATTGTTTAAAAGCATCAGATAATGCGAGAGTGGTAAATGTTGCTTCTTTGGCACATCGTTTTACTAATTACAGAGCGAATGATTTGAATGCCGATCAATTTTTCAATTCTTTTCTACAATACAGTTTGTCTAAATTGTGTAATATTCTATTTTCGAACAAGTTAGCAAGTATGTTGAAGAACGATACGAATGTAACTTCTAATAGTTTACATCCTGGAAATATTGGTAGCAATTTCGGACAAAGTGGTAGTCCGTTTTTTAAATTTTTAGTTAGCAATTTTAGTTTTGTCTTAACTTCACCAGAAAAAGGAGCAGAGACTTCACTGTATTTAGCATCATCGCCATTTGTACATGGAAAAACAGGAAAATATTGGTACAATAAAAAACCAGTTCCACCATCTTTAGCTGCAACAAATGAAGATAATATTCAGCATTTATGGAATTGGAGTTTGCAACAAACAGGCATTAAAGTTTTTGGCGAAGCAGAGTTTAAGTAGATAGAATCAAGATTTTTAGATACAAGACATTAGACTTCTTACTTTTCAAAAATCTTACTATAAATAACACTTAAAAATTGTTTTATATCTTTCATAGTTCTAGGCGGACGAACAAATGATGCCTTTACATTTCCTTGCTCATCTTTATATAGCTTAGTATAAAACCTAAAGGAATTAGCAGCATCAGCATTATCTTGTTGAGATAAATCTGTTCTTCCCCATTTTATATTATAAAAATCGAGTGTGTCATTTTCATTCATTTGCAAAAAATAATAACCATTGCTAAACCATTTTAAAGTATTAAATTTTTCAGAAGCATATTGTTTTTCTAAATCTAAGTTTCTTTTGAATGCATACAGTTTAATATCATCATCTAATCTAAAAACCGATTGTTCACCACAGTAAATTACAGAATCATTATAAGCAATTCCTGCCCAAAGCAAAGCATTAAACATCGTTGGAGATGTACTTAAATGTGTATATTGAATATGTTCTTTTGCTAATGCTTTCTTAAACGATTGATGTGCCAAATACTTATTAAATGTTGCCAACGAAAGATAACCACAACTTACAACAAATGCCATTATAGCAATCACTCTTCTTGTCTTACTTTCTTTTCTAAAGCATAAACAAGCAATCAATAAAAACATAAATGGTAAAGTATACAGTGGATCAATAACAGCAATATTATTAAAAGCAATCAGTCCATGTGTAAAAGGCAAGAGCAATTGAGTACCATAAGTAGTACAACAATCTAGCAAGGTATGTGTAGCAAATCCTAGAAAAAACAAAAGATACCATCTAGTAAAACTTAGCTTTCTTTTAAAAAGTCTATAAAACAAATAAGCAAACGGAATAGCTAAAAATAAGTGAACAAACAAAGCATGTGAATATGCCCTGTGAGTTCTTAAAGAAGTTAACTCATCACCATTTATAAAAGAAGAGGCAAAAACATCTAAGTCTGGAATCGTGCCAGCCAAGCCACCAATAAGCTGTGCTTTCCAACCAAGTTTTTTGCCAGCAGTCAACTCACCTACACCAGCACCCAATACAAATTGTGTTAAAGAATCCATTGTAGCACAAATCTCTAAAAAAATAATCTAAAAAAGATACAATTTAGTTTGCATTATCATAAATGACTTAAAAAGCATATTTTTTCTTGTAACCAAAGTAAATGTAAAAATCAAAGCAGTTTAGCGTTGAAGCATTTTCAGCAATAGATGTAAATGTCTCGTAATTGCATTGCGAGGAACGAGCAATAGGCATGGAGAGACAAATTTATCATCGGTTTGCTTCACTAAAACAAAAATAGAGAAAAGCAAAATTGCCTTAAATGCTTCTTGACTCTTGCCTGCTGGCAAGCAGGTTTTGGTTCGTTTTGTATCAAGACAAAATGAACAAAGAATTTTTTGTTTATTTACTAACTCTTATCTACTATAAAGCAAAGATAAATATCAATACAGAAGCAAGTGCTAGTTATTATTTTTTACTATAAAATTTTAAAGTCAAACTATGTATTTCTTAATTATTTCATATCACAGCATTGACAGATATAAGCGTACCTTTGCACAAATTTTACAGAAATAATGGAAAATCAATACATTAGAAATGTTGCTATCATTGCCCATGTCGATCACGGAAAAACAACTTTAGTAGATAAAATTTTGTGGGAATGCAAAACTTTTGAAGAACACGAAAATACTGGAACTTTAATTTTAGACAATAATGAATTAGAAAGAGAAAGAGGAATTACCATTGTTTCTAAAAATGCAGCAGTTACTTATAAAGATTATAAAATCAATATTATAGATACACCAGGTCACTCTGATTTTGGTGGAGAAGTAGAACGAGTACTTAAAATGGCAGATGGTGTTTTGCTATTGGTAGATGCTTTTGAAGGACCAATGCCACAAACGCGTTTCGTACTACAAAAAGCATTAGAGTTAGGTTTAAAGCCAATTGTAGTAATTAACAAGGTAGATAAAGAAAACTGTACGCCAGAAGAAGTACACGAAAAAGTATTCGATCTAATGTTTCACTTAGATGCTACAGAAGAACAATTAGATTTTCCAACAGTATATGGTTCTGCAAAAAATGGTTGGATGAGTACCGATTGGAAACAAAAAACAGATAATGTTTCTGTATTAATTGATGCTATTATAGAACACATTCCTGCACCAAAAATTGAAGAAGGTTCATTACAAATGCAAATTACATCATTAGACTTTTCAAGCTTTGTAGGAAGAATTGCCATTGGTAGAGTATTTAGAGGTTCACTGAAAGCCAATATGCCAGTAGCATTAGTAAAAAGAGATGGCACTATCATCAAATCGAGAATTAAAGAATTGATGGTGTTTGAAGGCATGAGTAAAAAGAAAGTAGAAATAGTAAATGCTGGTGAAATTTGTGCTGTTGTAGGTATAGAAGGTTTTGAAATTGGAGATACTATTGCTGATGCAGAAAATCCAGAAGCAATGAAAGCGATTAGCATTGACGAACCTACTATGAGTATGTTGTTTACTATCAATGATTCTCCATTTTTTGGTCAAGAAGGAAAATTTGTTACTTCAAGACATGTCAAAGATAGATTAGAAAAAGAATTAGAAAAAAACTTAGCACTACGCGTTCAAGCTGGTGCAACTGCCGATTCTTTTATGGTTTTTGGTCGAGGCGTATTGCACTTATCTGTTTTGATTGAAACCATGCGTAGAGAAGGTTACGAATTACAAGTAGGTCAACCACAAGTTTTATTCAAAACTATAGATGGTGTAAAATCAGAGCCAATAGAAGAATTAACCATCGATTTACCTGAAGAAAAATCGGGTACAGCAATAGAAATGGTGGCTAAAAGAAAAGGCGACTTAAAAAATATGATTTTAAAAGGCAATAGAACGGTATTAACTTTTGAAATTCCATCAAGAGGAATTATTGGTTTGCGTACCGAAATGATAACAGCAACTTCTGGCGAAGCAATTATGTCACATCGTTTTATTAAATACGACGCTCATAAAGGCACCATTCCAGGAAGAATTAATGGCTCATTAATTGCCAAAGAAAAAGGAACTGCTATTGCTTATGCTTTAGATAAATTACAAGACAGAGGTAAGTTTTTTATTGAGCCAGGTGAAGAAGTTTATGCAGGAATGGTAGTTGGAGAAAACTCAAGAGGCGATGATTTATTAATCAACTGTACAGTTACCAAAAAACTAACCAATGTTAGAGCTTCTGGTTCTGATGATAAAGTGAAACTACCACCACCAATAAAATTTTCTCTAGAAGAAGCTTTAGAATACATACAAGCAGATGAATTGGTAGAAGTAACACCAAAAAACATCAGACTACGAAAATTATACTTAGACGAAAACGAAAGAAAACGAAAAGGAAAATAGTTTTTATTCATTATAATTATATTCCACTCAGAGTTACTCGCTAGAGAACTCTGAGTGAGAGTAAACTATCTCTACGCCTTGGTTCGTGTCTCACGAAACAAAAAGTAACATACTATGTTCCACTCAGAGTTACTCATAGAAAACACTGATAGGAAGAAATATTTATTCTGATTTATGGAAAGATAAAAAATGTTTAAAAAGTACAATCTCATTTAATAGTAAGATAACACATCTAAACAACACTCAAATTATCAACTTTACAAAAGACAATTTTTCCTTTAACGCAAATATTCTATTATACATAAACTACTAGGTATCAAGTTTTTTACTATTTTTATCTAACAATCGTTTGGTATGAAAAAATATGTACTCTTGCTTTTTTCTTTTTTTCTATTGCAAGCAATCAACGCACAGTCTCTAGATTGTAGCAATGGCAGATATCAAAAAAAGATATTTAGTTTTGTAAAACGCACCAATAATATTGTTTACGCAACCAAATACCAAAGCAATAATCAAAAAATATATTTAAAGTACGATGTGTATGAACCAATAGGTGATACTGCTCAGAGTAGAGCTGTAATGTTGCTCATTCACGGTGGTGCTTATCTAAAATTAATCGACCAAAATAGTCCAGATATTGTACTGATGGCAGACTACTTTGCTAAGCTTGGTTATGTTGCTGTTTCAATAGATTATCGACAAGAACCAGACATTTTAGGTTTACTTAATGAAGAAGTAATGGTAAAAGCAGTTTCTCGTGCTTTAATTGATACCAAAGATGCCATTGATCATTTTGTTGCTACTTACGAAAACGGAAATCCTTTTAGAATAAATATAGATAATGCATACATAGGTGGTGTTTCTGCTGGTGGTGTTTCTACTATGTTTATTTGCTATTTAGATAGCTTACAGCAAATGCCAGAACAATACCAACAATGGATTATTGAAGCCAATGGACCAGAGGCAGATTCTATTCTACGACATAAATTTGACCATGTAAAACCTAAAGGTGCTTTTAGCGTGTCTGGTGCTATTTTAGATACTAGTTGGATTGTAGATAATGGAATTGACTTACTTGTAAACCATGGTTCTGCAGATCCAATTGTTCCTTATAATTATGATAGACCATTTGGCATTCCTACACTACCAAAACTATTTGGAGGAAAAGCCATTTATCCAAGAGCAATCAATCAGGGCATTCGTTGCGAGTTCGAAGATTGGATTGGCTATAGTCATGTACCTTTCATGAACTTAACATTGCCAAAAATGATTACTAACTTTATCAATTTTCCTGTACTAGATAGTACAGAACGACATATTAGAGACTTTTTTTATCCTACGCTCGATTGTCAAAGTAATATTGTATCTGGTATTCATCAAAATAAAGTAGCAGATTTAAAAATCTATCCAAATCCAAGTACTGATGTTTTTTATATTGATATTCCAAATACCTATCTAAGTCAGTCTGCTCAACTAGAAATTTTTAGCATCAACGGACAAAAAGTATATGAACAAATCATTCCAAATAATCAATCAAAAATCGCAATCAATAAAAACTTACCAGCAGGTTTGTATCCAATTCGATTGAGTTATATGGTTGGTAATGAATTGAATTACTACAACAATACTATTATTAGAGTAGATTAACAAGCATTTAACAGAAAACTCCTTACATTTGTCCATATTTTTAAATTATGGAATTAAAAGAAATTGTAGCAGTAACTGGAGTATCTGGTTTGAAAAAAATGGTAGCTAATAGAAATGATGGATTAATTTTATCTGACTTAAATGGAGATAATAAACAATTCTATTCATCTAGAAAATATATGTTTTCACCATTAGATAATATTTCTATCTATACAGAAACAGACATGATTGCTTTGATTGATGTTTTATTAGCAATGAAAGAAAAACAAACAACTACACCTTTAGTAGATGCTAAAGCAAGTAACGATGAGCTAAAAGCATACTTAGGTGCAATTGTTGAAGACTACGACAGAGATAAAGTAAAAGTAAGCGACATTAAAAAACTAGTAAAATGGTTTGAAATTTTAGATGAAGTAGATGCCATTAAAAAACCAGTTGAAGAAAAAGCAGAAACAGAAGCAACTAAAACAGAAGAATGAAAGTAACAACCAACAAAATTATAGAACGACCTGCTAGACATTTTGTAGCTGAAGAGTTAATGATTAACGACTGGAGCGATTTAGAACAATACTATAGCAACTTAAACAATCGTGTAATTAATAGTACCGATGATTTAATGCAGTTCTTAAAAGACAGAAGCGAGTTAGACAAAATTGTAGAAGAAGATTATCGTTGGAGATATGTAAGACAAACTTGCGATACAGAAAATCAAGCGTATAAAAAAGAATATAATGATTTTATCAATAATATTCTTGCACATCTAATGGAGCAAACCAATTTACTTAATCAAAAAATAGTAAATTCAACTTTCTTTAATGATTTAGATGATGATAGATTTTTTACTTATAAAAGAAATCTTAAAAATGATATCGCATTGTATAGAGAAGAAAACATCAAGCTCAATCAAGAAGAACAAATTAAAGCACAACAATACGGCGATATCATTGCAAGTTTAAACATCACTCACGATGGTAAAGAATATACATTGCAACAAGCAGCCAAATTTTTGCAAAGTAGTGATAGAGATTTGCGAAAAACAATCTACGATAAAGTAAATGAACAACGATTAAAAGTAGCCAATCAGTTAGATGAATTGTATAGCGAATTAATTCAAATCAGACATCAAATGGCATTGAATGCTGGTTTTGAAAATTATAGAGATTATAAATTACAAGCACTAGGCAGATTTGATTATGGTGTGGCAGAATCTGAACAATTTCATGATGCAATACAACAAGAAATCATGCCATTAGTTAATAAAATATTTGAAAAAAGAAAATCAGATTTATCACTAGACGCATTAAAACCATACGATTTAGATGTAGAAACCAGTAATTTACCAGCACTACAACCTTATGAAACCACAGACGAGTTCATAGAAAAATCTATTGCTTGTTTAAATGATGTCGATTCATTTTTTGCAGACTGTATCAGCATCATGCACAATATGCAATACTTAGATTTAGACAGCAGAAAAGGAAAAGCACCAGGTGGTTACAACATGGGAATGCCAGAAATAAATGTACCATTTGTATTTATGAATGGTAGTGGTATGCAAAGAGATGTAGAAACAATGGTACACGAAGCAGGTCATGCAGTACACAGTTTTTTAATGGGCGATTTAGCATATAACTTCGACCAAGAAATTACTTCAGAATGTGCCGAGTTGGCATCAATGAGCATGGAGTTTTTTACACACAAAGGATTGTCAGAATTTTATAGCGAAGCAGATAAAAAACGAGCCATTAAAAATCATATAGAAGGCATCATTTCAATATTGCCATGGATAGCGTTAATCGATAAATTTCAACATTGGGTATATACACATCCAACACATACTATAGCAGAAAGACACCAAACTTGGAATGAAATGTTTAGCAGTTTTTCTTCTAGTGTAACCAATTGGAGCGACTACGAAAACATAAAAAACATCGTTTGGCAAAAACAATTGCATTTATTTGAAGTACCATTCTATTATATAGAATACGGCATTGCACAACTTGGAGCCATTGGAATGTTTAAAAACTTTAAAGCAAACGAAACAGCTACCATTGCCAACTACAAAAAAGCATTAGCATTAGGAAGCATCGCTACACTACCAGTAATGTATCAAACCGCAGGCGTTCCATTCGATTTCAGTCAAGCAAGAGTAAACGAATTAGTTAGCTTTTTACAAACAGAGTTAGCAGACTAGTAGTAATTATCATTGCAAATTTTTCGACGAACGAAAAAAATGTAGCAATCTCTTATTTTTTGTATAAAATAATATATGTTTTATTACATCACTCAGAGTCATTCGCAAGAAGACTCTGAGTGGAAAAGTATTCGTTTTGACAACAATTTGGTTAAAATTTTAAACTTTAACAAAGCGAAAACCACACTATAAACTACTATTAAAATATTTAAAAATAAAAAATAATAGCGTATCTTGTTATTAGAAAACTTGCTGATAGATGAAACTACAGTAGTTTTTTGTAGCAATATAGTTGTAGTTGTTATATACCAGTTTTTGAACAACCAAAACCGAAATATGGAAGGCAGAATAAAGAAAAGTCAAGATTATTGGTACAATGTAATTACAGGTGGAATTTTGACTTTCTTGATTATTTTTCTCTGTGGCATTCTAATTTCGTTAAAACTTGACATTTCATTTCTTAATATTTACTATTTATTATTCTGTCTGTTAGTTGTTATTTTTTATCAATGGAAAGATGACAATATCAAAATTTTTCAAACTAAACTTCCGAAAAAAGCAAACTTTGAATTGACCGAAAAAGCTTTAGATAAATTGAATTGGGAGTATGTATCAACTTCTGCTGAAATAAAACTGACTTATAACATTTATATGTTGAAATTTCTAAACATAACCATCACACCAAAAAGTGAGAAAATATGTTTTAATTTTCAATATCATTCAACATCGAAAACTGGAAGGTTTCCATTTTATTTTGGAATTAGTACGCTCATGGAATGGAAATTTAAACGAAGCTTGAAGAATGAATTACAAAATATAAGATCGAATATCTAACAGTATTAGCATTCCAAAAAAGAGAACTGTTAACTTAGTTTAAAATCCATTTCTATACACGAGCCGTTGTCTTTGAACTCGATGTTGTCTGCTAAGCGTTTCATTAGAAACACGCCTCTTCCGTTTGGTTCTAACAACAATTCTGGTGATGTTGGATCTGGAATTTCATCTGGATTGAAACCGTTGCCTTGGTCTTGTATGGACAATCGTAAAGTAGAATTATATTGAAATGCAGTAAATCGTACTACTTTATTTTGGTCTAAATGATTGCCATGTTCTATGGCATTGGTTACTGCTTCTACTGCTGCTAATCTTATTTTTCCTAGTAACTGATGGCAAATGGATAAGTCTTCTTTGAATTTATCAATGCAATCTTCTACTTGTTCTATGTTCTTTTTTTCTGATGGGAAGGTTAACTCTACTAATGCTCTCATTTAATTATTTTTGATGAACAAAATGCACACTAAGATAGTTATACGATAAAAAATTAAAAAGGTTTCATTGTTACTAATAAAGTTTTAACGCAGTGTCCTCTACGAGAGACACTGCTAGGAAAGAAAGTATAGTTATGATAAATGTTATAAAAAAATTTCTCATTATTTTCTTGTTTCTATCTTTCTTAATTAACGCTCTTTAAATTTTGATTGGTCTTTTGCATTACCGCTAACTTGTTTATTTACGCAACTTATTGCGTAAATATTTTCATATATCAGCATGTTTTTGTAAAAACAAGATAAGTAATTATTTTTAAATATTTTATAGGTAATTGTTATTTCGGTCGGTGAGGACACCGACCTGTAGGTTAATGCGCACTAAGGTAGTTATACGATAAAAAATTAAAAAGGTTTCATTGTTACTTATAAAGTTTTAACGCAGTGTCCTCTATGAGAGACACTGCTAGGAATTGAAAATGGTTGTTAGAGTTCTGTTTGGTTTTAAATGGTGCTTGATTTACTTAGCATTATTTTTGTTTCGTGAGACACGAACCACAGCGTAGTTAGTGTGTCATTTTATTTTTCCGCTATCAATTCAATTCGTTCGCAATTCAGTCGAAACATTTTTCCATTTTCAAAAAGATAGATTATATCATCATTTTCATTCGGTTTATTATGTTGCATAAATCCATCATTAATGTCTCTCATTGTTTTTGGGAAAAATGAAATCACACTTAATATTTTTTCATCTTCTGGATAGTCCGTATTATCTCCGTCCGAAGAATTTTTATAGCTCACATTTTTATGAATGAATTTCAATCGTTTAAATTCATTTTCGTGAACCCAATCTCCGTTTGATTTTACAAAATCAATTTGAAAATCCTCTTTTGTTTTAGAAACTCCATTAAATTCAAAATTATTATGTAAATCAATATGAACTCCGTTTAATTGAACAGCATAATTTTCTTCTATTTCAAAATTTGTTTCCATTCAGTTTTTTAAATGACTCACAACTACTTACTGTAGTATCTTCATATATCAGCATGTTTTTGTAAAAACAAGATAAGTAATTATTTTTAAATATTTTATTAGTAATTGTTATTTCTGTCGGTGAGGACACCGACCGATAGGTTAAACTGTTATGTTGTTTAATAAATAGCTAACATTGTCTAAGTTTAGAACTTTGACAATATTTTTTGTAGTAGGAACTTGCATAAGGGATAGAACGGAAAGCCCACAGCGATGTTGTAAACGAGCGAGGACTTATAGTGATAGCCCGACCGTAATGTAATGGAGGTTATGCTATAAAAATAAAACAAATATAAATTTAATTTATTTAATATGAAATTTGAGTTTAACGCAGCGTCCTCTACGAGAGACACTGCTAGGAAAGAAAAGAATTAAGGTTTCAGTTAGTTCAAATTGTTTTCTATTTTCCCGCAGACAACACAGATACTCGCAGAAAAATAAAATTATTATATATTATTTTACTGTCTGGAAATATTTATCGACTAATTTTTTATAGAATGGTTTTAGGTTGGGTGGTACTGTTTTGTACATTTCTATCGTCGATTGTTTTTTGTCTAGGTATTCTTGTAAGCCAGCTGGTAATTTGGCTGGTTTGTCTTCGCCACTGTTCGATTGTCGTTTGTCTTCTTCGCCTTGTTCTCTTTTGGCTTTGTCAAACTCTAGCAAACGCGTTTCTATTTCTTTTTGTCGCATTAGCGTTTGATTGGTTAGATTTTTCTTCATTAAGTCTTTCTCAACTTCTTCCATTTTATCCATTAAACCATCTACACCACTGCCTTTTTTCTGTTGCTCACTCATCTGCTCTTTTAGCTTTTGCAGTGCATCTCTAATGGCTTGTTGTTTTTCTAATGCTTCAGCAAAATCTTTACTCATTTGCTTTCCATTTTGTCCTTCGCCATTTTTTTGTTTGTCCATCATTTCTTTCATCTTGTCGCCCAAACCTTTTTGCATTTCTTGCAATGATGGTTTTTGTCCTTCGCCTCCTGGTTTGTCACAAGAGCCATTGCCAGACATTTTTTGTTGCATTTGATTGCGTTTCTTTTGCAAATTATCTAAAGATTCGCTTAGCATCAAGGCAAGATTATTGGTTGATGTCATGACAAACTGCTGTGCTGTTGATGTTTGTGGTACATATCTTTCTTGCATAAAATCGAGCGACTTTTGCATTTCTCTTTTGAGTTTATAGACTTCGTCTGAAATAAAACTCTGCAAATCAAATTGTCTTTTTCCTAATTCATGTAAACTATCTGCAATCATATTGGCATCTGCTCTTAAGTTGGCTTGCTCTTGCATTAACTCAACATATTTTGGACTTTGTGCATTGGTTTTTTTAAGTGTGTTCATCACTTGTTCTTGATCGAAAGATAGTTTCATCAAGTTTTCTAAAAGTTGTCTAACCAATTTTATGTCTTCTGCATTTTGGTCAGATTGCATTTTATCTAAACCTTCTTGCAATTGTTCTGCCATTTCTTCCATTTTTTCGCCTGCATTTTTTTGCTGTTGCGAAGCTCCATTTTTTTGGTTTTGCTGTAGCTGTTGCTGGCTGTTTTGTATTTTTTTGTCGATGTCTTTGGCTTGGTCGTCTTGCTTAGACAAATTCATCGGACTATTATTTTCTTTGTTGAATTGCTCTAGTTGTTTTAGGTCTTCTTTTATGCCATCAAATTTTTGTTGTATTTCTTTTTGCTCTTTCTGTAATTGCTCTGATGATTTATCACTCTTTTTGGTATCATCGCTCAACTGATTTTGTTCTTTCGCTAATTCATTGAGTTTGTCTATTGTTTCTTGTGCTTTCTGTTCTAGTTGTAATTGCTTAAATAAGTCTTGCATTTTCTCTAATTCTTTATTGAGATTATCGCTAGACATATCCATTTTTTTCAACTCTTGAAATGCATCTTTCTGCTTCATTTTTTCCATCAATGCTTCAATTTGTTTCATCAAATCTTTCATTTCATCATTCATCACATCGTTGAGCATCTCTTGAATTTTCTCTTGCTTTTCTAAGATTTCTTCATTTTCTTTTTTAAACTCTTTTTGATTTTCTAAGTTCTGAGCATACTTATCTTGAATTTCTTTTAGCTCTTTTACTAATTGTTGATGCTCTTTTTGTAGTTGTTCAATTTGTTTTTTGTCTTCCCAAGACAATTCATTTTTGTTCAATAATTTTTGCTGCATTTCTTTAATCTGCTTAGATAATTTATTGACACTTTGTTGAGCAGCTGCTAATTCATCTTTAATTTCTTCGTTATTATTGTATTCTTGTTTTTCTAATTCATCAATGCTTTTCTTTTTGTATTGATATACTTGCGATTTTGAAGATTTTGCTCCATTAACAGCATCATTATCCCAAACTTGTATAATATAATTAATTTGCTGACCAGCTTTTAAATCAAAACTATTAAGATTAATTGTATAATTAAAATCTGATATTGATTTTCCATTTAAAGGTAAAGGTCTACTTTTTGTAGTAATAATTTTTCCGTTTTCATCTACAATAGAATATACAAATGCCAATTTAGACAAACCGTAATCATCACTAACAGCACCACTTAATAAAACAAAATCTAAATTGCTACTGTCTACAATTTGTGCTGCTTGAATGCTTGGATATTGGTCAGGTGTAGCACTAATATTAAATTTAACTGAGTCGCCTTTTGGAACTGCTGCATTACTTACAACTACTGTATAAGCAATATCTGTTTTTACATTAGCACTAAATGAATATTCGTTTTTACCATTTTGCTTAGCAGTATATTTTTTATTATTAATTATAATATATACATTATCTGCATTAGATGATTCAAACAACCAAGACACTACTGTTCCTTCTGGTACAACAGCATCGCCAGAATTACTTAATACTTCATCTTTTTTTTGGGTATAGCTTGGATAATTGAGTTGCGTTTTAAAATTAACGATTAATGGTTTTTTAAGTACTTCCACAGTATGTTGATTGGAAGTAAAATCGTTGGCTAAGAAATTAAAATTAAAGTTGTCTTGTACATTACTGAACTTATATGAAAATTCTGTAGCAGACAATTTTTCCATTTTGTACGACTGTCCATCTTGTTGGATAAAAACTTCGTTTGGAATTGTTTTTCCTTCAATACTTAACTTGAGTTCTAAATCTTCGAATTGTACTGCTTTTAAGTTTTTGTTTTTTAGTATAAACTGAAATGGTGCTTCTTTTTCAAACACTACATTTGGATTGGCTAATCGTTTGTTAGATTCTTTGAAAATATTTGGAGCAATAATAGCTATTGCAATCAATAATAATAAAACAGAAAATAAGTATTTTAAATATTTTTTATTTTCATCTAATTGAATAGCATTTCCAAATGGCACTAGTTTTATAGCATCTGTTTTTTGATTGATGCTAGCTTCGATTAAATCTCTGTTATAAGCATTCTGCGACTGATGATTGAGTTGTAATATGTTTAATAGTTTGTCTTTTACATTAGCGAAGTGCGTACCAATAATTCCAGCAGCTTGGTTGTGCGAAATTTGTTGTCCAATAGACCAATAACGCATTAATGGTTGTAGTACCCAAAAATAAAAACTGACAGTGAACAATCCGAAGAAGCCAAATAAAATTAATTTTCTTACAGTTGTAGAGAAATATAAATTATACTCTGAAACAATTGCAAATAAATAATATGCTAAAATTAATGATACAAATAGTAAACTACCACGAATCAATTGGTTGAGATAATACTTTTTGATAAAAGCATCGAGCTTGTGAATTAATAATTGATAATTGCTCATGTTTACATCACTAAAATAAACATAAAGTGCAATATTGGTTGATAAAAATGGTTAAATAATGCTTTCTTTTTTGTCTTAAGATTTAAAGATAGTAAGGCAATGTCCTTTTCAAGAGACACTGCTTAGAAGTCAATAAAAAATCTATTTCTGTCGGTGAAGACACCGACCGATAACATAAAAGGAAACTTCCGACAGCACAAGAATAAAATCTATTATTGTAGAAGATTCCGAAACAAGTTCGGAAAAATTGGGCTCATTTTTATTGGGTAATCGTATTAGCAACGCTTTGTCCTTTTCAAGAAACACTGCTTAGAAATGAATTTTTAAATCAAAAAATACCTAATAGAATTCCTGTTACAAAAGATTGACCAAACTCTTCTACTAAGTCTAATTTTTCTTGTTGCTCTTGTTCTTTTATAATTAATGGTTCTAGTGTTTCTTTTAAGATATATCCTTTTGCAATTGTTTGGATACTTCTTACTGTTCCTTCGCCATCTGTTTCACAAGAAATTAATAATGCATATGGTTTACTAATAGCTAAATCTCTTGCTGGATAATAAGTTCTATCAAAGAAATTTTTCATAGCACCACTCATATATCCAAAATTTTCTGGTGTTGCTAAAATAATACCATCTGCCCAAATAACATGTTCAATTGTAGCATGGAGTGCTTCTATTAATTTTATTGATATATTATCTTCTTTTTGAATACCATTGACACATGCATCAACTATTTTCTTAGTATTTCCTGTTTGTGTATGATATATGATGAGTATGTTTTTATTCACTTAGTACATTATATCTTTAGCAGTAAGATAAAGTAAAAAAACACTATTCTCAACTTAATTTTATCATTTTTAAGACAGATTTCAAATAAATTTTTCCGTTATGCTACAAAATTTTTTGGAATGACGACCGAAGTTTATATATCTGTTTGTTGTAGTGATTTATTTCCAAAGCCAAGCAAAAGAGCAAGATTTATCCAAAACAGCGAACCTACTTTATTTGCTTCGACTAAGTCGCTGAGTGTATTATTAATTAAAAATGCAACTATACTTAATACAATTGCCATTATTATATTTTTATTTGTAGTATTATTATGATATGATTTTTCTGCAAACAACAAAATAGCTATTATTAATAGTATAAATATAATACAAGCAGGAATTCCTTGTTCTGTTATCAGTAATAAAAAATAATTGTGTACTGTACTTTTTTCTTCATTATCGCTAATATAGGTTTGATAAGCTCTAACCGTATATGGTTTGTAATTGGCTGCAAAGTTGCCTGCACCTACACCATAAATAGGATTTTCTTTAATCATTTTTGTAGCCGCCAACCATCTATAAAATCGCTCTACGGTACTCATATCTTCCATTTCAAAAGTAGAATTTAGATGATCGTTTAAGTCTTCGTGATATATAGTTGTTTCATAATTTGGTGCATATTTTAAATATTTATAATCTTTTAAAATATAAATTATAAATATACTACTGGTTATTGCACTAAGTATTAAAATCCATTTGGTGAGTTTATATTTTACTACGAAATAATACACTGCAATTGCTACTAATGCTAACCAAGCACCTCTTGTGTAGGAAAAGTAGATGGCAAATACAAAAAGTACAATGGTAAAATTGAGTAGTAATTTTTGTATGCTTCCTTGTTGATACCATTGTTTCATTAAAAAAATAAAAGGCAAAATCATGACTAGAAAAACTGCATAATTTACATGGTTCCTATATATTGGAATTACTGCTGTATTTATTCCTTCGAAAGAAAAACCTAGTGATGCGTGTTCTATAAAAATGATTATTACTGTAAGTAATGTTGGTAGGATTAACAACCAAAGCACTAATTTTAATTGTTTTACTTGTTGAACAATTAGATATGTAAGCAGAAAAAATACAGTGATGTACCAAAACTTAGCAACACTAAATTTTATACTTACTAATATATTTGTAGATTGTATAATACTAATAATTGTCCAAATAAAATGCAAGATAATTAAGATAGCAATAGGTTGTTTTAATAATTGTAGCGTTCTCTCTTTATAATGAATTAACACTATAAATATACTAAGAAATGACAATAAAATTAATAAAGCATCTGAAGGTAAATCGAAACCAAAGCTACCAATTTCTATTTCTTGAGATAGTGGTAAACAAAATAATAATAGAAAATAAATTAGTTTATACTCTATACTTGCAAAAACTACAAAGAGCAATGCAATAGGCATTACTACAAAATATAGTTTATCAAAATAAATACTTAATCCAAATATAAATAAACAAAAAACGGAAAGTACTACAAAAATACTATTTGTATGCTGTTGGATTTTATTTTGCAATATTTGTGTTTCTGTTTGAAGCATCTTTGAACAATTCAATTATAACTGCTAATAAAATACTACCAACTAATGCAGCAATTGCGGTACTCGCTACAATTAACCAACGCACTGGTTTTGATTTTTTTGCAGCTGGATATGCATCTTGAATAATATATAACGATTTAAAATCTGTTTCTGCAACTACTTTGTATTGTTTATAGATATTTCTTAGTTTTTCTGCTTCTACGCTATTGTCATTTGGATTTTCTGAGATTAATTGATTGAGTTGTTCTAGTGTTTTAGTTTTGTTTTGCTTAATAATGTTTTGGTAAATTTCGTTAGATTTTGCTACAATATCTTTTATCATATTAGCTGCTAGTTGTGCATCGGTATCTATAATAGATGCTTCTATTGCACCTTCATCATTAATAAGCATTTTGTAATTGCTTTGTAATTCTCTTTTGGTGTAGAAATTAATCAATTGCTTATCTTTACTATCTATTTTATAATGTGTTGATAATTTATATTTACTTATAATATAGTCTAATACTTCTGATGAATTAGCAATGGTAATAAACCTATTAATATCATCTTTACTTCCGAATTGACTAATGCTTCCTATTTCTCCATCTCCAAATAAATTAGCTCTATCGGTACTTTGCGGATTGCTAATATAGAAGACCATTTTGCTTTCAAAATATGGTGGCATAATGCTTGGCATAGAAATAATAATGCTCATAATAACTGCCAATGTACAAAACGCAATGATTTGTTTTTTCCACTTGTAAATAATAGTAAATAAATCTATCATGGTATAAAACTACAATAAAAATATTAGTATAGTGCTAACTTTGTCAAAGTTTAGAGTGCTAACAAATTTTACTTTTGTAAGTTGATTACTGTAGCCATTGGTCCTGCTTTTCCGCAAGGTGTAATGGCTTGTATTTGTAATACATAAACCGACTTTTCTTTTGGAATTGGCAATTGTGCTGGCGACTTACTTACCGTTGCTTTAATGTCTGTATCTAAAATTTGTAATTCGTATTGTTGTTTTTGAACTGTAGGTGTAAAGTAAATTACTATGGTTGTTTCTGTTGTAGTAACCGAATCTATTTTTGGTGTATTGGGTTTTGGTGTGCATTCGCCTTGCATTGCAAACCATGTATTGTTTACATAATACATTAGCGTTGCTGTTTCTTTAATTAGAACAATATCTCCATTTTTTGGTGATTGAATGGAATTAAATTCTGCTGTACTAATGGGTTGTATATTACTAATATTGGTTGAAGTATTTTGTGCGTTGACAAAAGAGAAAATCAAACAAAAAAGTAAAGTAATTATATATTTCATTGTGTTTATTTAAATAATTCTATTAAAATAAAAAATAGGACAATAATATATTGCCCTATTCAAAATCTATAAAACTAATTTTAGTCTTTTACAAACTTATGCTGATATGTTTTACCATTCGAATCTATTACTTTTATAATGTATGCTCCTTTTGCAAATTGTGTAACATCGTAACTCATTGTATTTAATCCAGAATTTAATGATTTGGTTTCAAAAACCATTTGTTTTCCTATTACATCAAAGATTTCTAATGTAGCAGACTGATTAGATTTTGAAGATACCACTACATTTATATTATGTGATGTTGGATTTGGATAAACATTAATAATTCCAGTATAATCAGCAATTGGTAAGTTAATTACTTTACTGTACTCAAAAGTACCATCTGTATTGATAATTTTAAGACGATAATAATTATTCCCAACATTTGGAGCGTTATCTATAAAACTATAATTTAACTCCTCGCTACTAAATCCTGCTGCTGTTATAACTCCTATATTTGTCCAATTCGTAATATCTGTACTTTTTTCAATTACAAATTCTTTTGAATTAATTTCTGAAGCTGTTATCCATTCTAGTTTATTATAATCTCCCATATTGGTTCCAGTAAATGATAATAGTTCTACTGGCAATGGTCCACCAATACCTCCATCTGTATGGAATCTAAAAGTAGAGAAAGAAGGAACTTGTAATTCATATTGTGTTGAACTACTAGGACCACCACTTACAGATACTGTATTTGGAGACAAATCTGAAGATTCGTCTTTAGAAACTACTAAGTCACTTACGCTACTAGTAGTTCCATAGCAAAATCCATAGCTTTGACCTAAATGTAATGCTTGCCAAGCTACCATTTCGGCAGTATAATTTACATAGTCTGCATTAGTAAAAAATAATCTAATGGTAGAAGGATTACCTGCACTTGGTTGATTAGTTGGTGTTATTTCATACCATCTTCTCATTGATAATTCTGGCATATCAAAACAATATCCTTCATGACCCAAACCACCATTACCATGTTCTGGAGAATCATAAGTTACATCATGTACATCATTTGCTATAGTAACTGTCATAGTAACATTTCCAAGGTTTTGACCATTACTATTAATTGCTGCAATTATTTCACCACTGCTATTTCTAAAATAATGCCACAAAGCATCATTTACATTACAGGTATAAGTACTTGTTGTATTTGCAATAACACTATTATTAACACCATTATCTCCAGAAACATAAACGGTCCAACTTCCTGTTGATTGTGTAAAGGTAGTATTACAAGTAGCATCTTTCGCCCATCTTGTATAAGTAGTAGTAGTTGTTAAACCTGCTGGTGGATTATAAGTTGCACTATTTGAACTTGGAATATCTACTCCATTAGCTTGCCATTTGTAGGTTATACTATTATCTCCACCACTAGCTGCTGTTGCACTTCCTATATTCGCTGGATCACCTCCATAGCATATTGTCTCTCCTGTAGTATTAATTGCACCTGCTGTAAATTCTGATCGTACTGTAACTATCCAATTACCTATTGATTGTGTAAATGTAGTATTACAGGTAGCGTCTTTTGCCCAACGCGTATACGTTGTTGTTGCAGTTAATCCTGCAGGCGGATCATAAGTAGACGAATTAGACGTACCAATTGGTGTCCCGTTTGCTCGCCATTCGTACGTTATAGAATTATCACCGCCACTGGATAATGTAGTATTGCCAATGACTCCAGGGTCTCCGCCGTAACAAATTATTTCACCTGTACTTTGAATAGCTCCTGGTGTAAACAAGGGTCTTACCGTTATTGTCGTAGAAGCACATGTTGTTACTCTGCATGGATTTTCTGCTCTTACATAATAAGTAGTAGTAGATCCAGGTGATACAGAAATACTCGTACCAGTTCCAATCGCGGTTCCTGAACCACAACCTCCAGCATACCAAGTCCATGTACCATCAACTAAACTTCCACCTGACACAGTTAATGACGTAGAGCCTCCGTTGCAAATTGTTGATGAACCAACAGTTATACCCGTAGCTGCAGTGTTGTTTTGATAATACACTACAGTAAGCTTAGGGCGATTCGCATTATTCGTTCCTCTAAAAACCAACCACTCATCATTATCAACAAATATTGGGTCACCATGTGATTCAGTTAAATCCAATCCAACAACATAAAAGTTCTGCGCTAAACTATTGGTAATATCTGTATTAGCAGCTGTACCAGAGTATAATGTCTTCCATGCATTTGCAGTTTCGTTATAGTCACTACATGAACCACTACATGTTCCCCAAACATCCCAACGTTGATAAAAACCTCCAGCATTAATTGCATCATATATTGTGCCGCAACTTGCTGGGATTGGATCAGTGCTTAATGGTGATAAATTTCCTACGTAAAACTTTAGATCATTGTCATTACCTTTACTGTTTTTAAATGATGTTTGATAGACTTCTATGGTTGCACTACTGATGCATGCATCATCAGGAATACTTGTCATATCAAAACGAGACCAAGCATTGTAATAATCATTACTAGTAGTCCCATCGTCAAAACCAACCCTAAAATCACCTCCACCAGATGCACCGCAATTAGAATCTTCATCAACTTCACCTGTCCACCAACTTGAAGTTGTATTCTGCGACAAAACTACAGTTGTAGGATCAATCACTACAGGGAATTTACGATTTGAATTAGTTAACCACTCTTTTTGAATATAGTAAGTTATTTTTACATTCCGGCCATTTTGTATATAAGTATAATTACCAGAAATTTTAGATTTACCTTCTTTTTCAAAATAGAGCGGTGGTTCCATTCTTATCATAAGTTCTCCAGATTTATCAACAAACAACAAAGCGGCATGACCAAGTTTGTCATCATACTTTATCTTCCAACCTTCAGGTAAATTAATATCCTCAGAAAAACCAATGTAGGCAACATCGTCAGACAAACCTAACGAAGACAGTGAGTTTAAAACATAAGACGTTTTAAACCCAATTGAATTCTGATCGGCTTCCATATCAATGTCATTAAGTACATTTTTATAGACTATACCAGATTCATCTTTCAAGCCCCCTGAAACATTACTAATATTTAATGGATCTCTTAGTTTTTGATAGTCTGCAGAAAAATATTCTATCTGTAAGTTTTTATTTGTGATTACAGATGTATTTTTCCCAAACACAATATTTATTCCTTCATTCGATTTTGCACCATAGTAGGTTTTAAAACTGTTATAACGGTTCATAAAACCATAATCAATATTGTCGGAATTTTCAAGATTTGAAACAATAGTCTTATATAAACCATTTTCAATGTAATGAATATTTCCAGCACCAATGACAGCAGATATTGTTCCGTCAGGATTCAAAAAATGTTTACTATGTAAGTCTCTTTTTGAAACAATTTCGTTTTCAGGTTTAAACCTTGCATAAGGACCATCAGTGGAATAAAGTTTTCTTATTACTTCGTCCTTTAATTCAGAATAGGTTACTTTTTTAGTAACTTCTTGTGAAAATAAATTAGACGAAAGAGTGATTAATAAGAACGTAATCACAACCCCTTTAACAGGATTGGTAGGTAGTCTCGCTGAATTTGCATTCAGCGGATCATTGGGTAATTTCGCGACAGTACTGTCGCTGTTCTGTGTAGTTTGGTTCCCAGGGAACCAACACAACATTGTTTGTAACATTTTTTTCATGTGTCTAAAATTTTTCTTTGTGATTGAAATTTCTTTTTTTTGATTAGTTTTTTTATTAAATTAACAAATAATTATAATATTTTATGGTTTGAAACAATATTATTTCTGAACGCATTATACCACCTATGCCCATATTAATCAATACCTTTCGAGATAAAATAAAGGTAAAGTTTTTATAGAAACTTTATGAAAAATTTAGAAATAATTTATAAAAACTTTATAATTATTTTATCTTTTCTTTATCTTTATTTTATCTATGTTTACAATAAAAAAATAACCCCCAAAGGGGTTATTTTAAATAGTACTATTAGTACTCTTTCATTGAAGCCTGTGCTGACAATTTCTTGATCAGATCAGTACATACAGATACCGCAATCAAAATTGCTGTACCTCCAATCGCAAACAAAGCGTTTCCAGTCATTCGTTGTAGAATGAACGGCATAACAGCAATGATTGAAAAGAATACTGCTCCAAAGAATGTTGTACGAGCCAAGATAGTCGCAACATAATCCGCAGTTGGTGCGCCTGGGCGAACATTTGGTACGAATGCACCGTTTTTCTGTAAATTATTTGCCATTGCCTCTGCATCAAATGTTACAGCGGTATAGAAATAGGTAAAGAAAAAGATAAGTACAAAGTACACAATCATGTACCACAGATTATCCGATGTAAATGACTTGAATTTATTACCTAGTGACAATACTGTCGCATTAGTAGATTTCAAGAAAAACATCGAAAGAATTTGTGGCAATTGTAGGATTGAACCTGCAAAAATGATTGGCATAACTCCGGCTTGCGCAATACGCAATGGAATATAACTATCTGTTCCTGCGGTTTGATACCCTGCGCGAACTTGAGCAGCTGTTAAATCTTCAAAAGTAGTACCCGGACCTACCAATAAATTCCAACCTGATGCAGGTGATGTTGCCGTCGACGTTGTAGTTTGTGATATAGCACAAGTAGCTGTTGTTTTTGCCACATACCAGGTATATTGGTAAGCAGGTAAAGATGTTTTACAAGAAGAAATTGCATCGTAAGCTCCACCGACAGATGTTTCCGCATCAATAGCGGCCGGTGAAGTATTATAACATATTGTTTGGTTTGCTGTTGTTATTGTTTTGGCATCCAATGGTGTGTAGGATGGATGATTGCCGCTATAAAAACTTCCGATTGAACCATTGTTTTTACCAGTGCCATTATCAACGGAATTTCCTTGTAACGGAATTGAATTTGTAGCACACGGATTCGTAAATATTTTTATTCTTCCGCCGCCGCCGCCACCGCCATTTTCTCCATTGTCTGCATTATTTTGACCACCAGTACCTTTATTTCCACCGTTGCCGCCATTGCCACCTTTCGCGTTAAGAGTTCCGGTACAAGAAAAGTTTCCAAAAGCACTTAACAAGATACCGCCACCACTGCCGCCGCCGCCGCCGCCACCACCACCACCGGCACCAGCATTATCATAAGAAAAATGACTTTCACCACCTCCACCTCCACCACCTCCGCCAACGACTTCTATCGTTATCGCACAAACGTTGTTGGGTATGGTAATGGAATACAGAGTTCCTGCACCATTACCCGATTGTCCTCCATATCCACCAATAGTTCTTATGTCTTTACAATTATCTTTATCCCAACAATAAGTTATTCCGCGACCATCAGTATTGCCATCTTCAGCCCAATATCCACCAATGTTACCTCCACTACCACCTATATTTCCTTTTCCACTACCATCAATGGTACCATTAATAGTTATATTATTGGCATTAATTACTAATGGACAACCTTGCATTAGTGTAATTGTTTTTCCTGCGTTTAATGTAAAATTGCCACTTATATTGATTGTACCACTTAAAGTAATGTCGTTATTTATTACTACATTCCCAGAGATTGTACCACTACGCTGAATAGCAACAATATTAGAATATATTATAGAACCACAGCTTTCTATCTTTACTCTATAAAAAGTTGTAGTAGATGGATTTTGAGACCATGTTCCTGTAGCTGTTGCGATTGTATTTCTTTCAGTTCCAACATCTGTCCAATTACTGCCATCTGTAGAACTTTGAAGTATATAATATCCTTTTCCTCCAGACCAAGTAATATTATGTGAACCAACAGCACCACAAGCTTGATTGGTTGATAGTGAACCAACTATAGGAGAAAGACAAGAAATATTTACTGTAGCATTACCAGGACCTCCCGATTCGTACATTTGATATTCTATAGCTGTTGTTCCATTAAATGCTTGTTCTGTAGTATTTGTTGTACAACAAGAACCATGTTGATTAAAAAATGTCCCTCCATTGATTCTGATTCTAGACCAATCATCTGCTCCAGATTGAACAGAATATATACCTTTAGTAAAAGACCTAGAAAGTAAAGCTTTCATAGAGAAGTCAGAATTCATTGTTGTTCCGCAAGTTTGCCCAGTTCTTGATGGCGATACTCCATCTCCCCAACTCATTGAAAGTGTTGCTGAATTAGTAGTACTTGATCCCGCAGTATTTGTACCACGATAGTCTACCATATTGAAATCATAGTTTCGAGTGTTGTAATAGTATAAATTCCATGAAGAAGAGCCAGCAGCTGTAGCATTTCCTAAAGAGCCATTTGTACCAGCTGCATCCATTTGACATTGTTGTAAAGCAGCAGCAGCACCTCCGCTTCCTTCCCTCATATCGAAAACCATATTATAATTTCCATTAAGTTCAATAGGGCTACTTGGCGTATTTCCTGCACCACAAGGCCAGCAATCAATTATCCAATTATTTCCTCCATCAACGCTTAATCTGCGACTATCATCATTGCCATTTGTAGTAAATACATATACTCCTGAAGTGAATGTCTTTACTGTACTATATCTCACAGAAAAATCATCATTATCCATTGATCTGCTACAACTTCCTGTACCAGTTGTAAATGATGGTTGTCCGCTACCCCAATTATTATTTATCAAATCTGTACCAGAACCAGTTGTTGTGAAATAGCCCATATAGTTGTTATCTGTAGTAGGTTCACTACCATCATAAACCAATGCTTTCCATGTTGGGTAAGTTGTAGTAAAATTCTTATCGCCAGGAATTTGACATATAGTATTTGCTACATTCGCACCGCCACCACCTTCTGCTTGTTGGATAACTAAATTTTCAGAACCACTTAAATAAACTGTACGAGCATCACTGACAGTAGAACTACTTTGCCAATTAGAATAAATATTCCAATCTGTAGTATTTATAGGATTAGCATCGCCATTTGAACTTAAACGAATACCATCATCAGAAGAAAATACGAATCGATAAAATCCATCTGTAAATGTTGAGTTAATAGCATGCATAGAAGAAAAATTATTAGAGCCAACAGAGCCACCACACGAAGTACTTGATGCTGGAGTACCAGCACTCCAGTCTATATTCAAATTATTTAAATTATTTGAAGTATAACCTGAGCCAATAGTTCCCTTATATCCATTTATATCAACACCTGTATTTGCAAAAATATATCCATTCCAACTTGATGAACCATAAGAAAAGACAGGCCCTTGGTAACACATATCAAAATTAGCTAGAGCGAGTCCTCCTGCTTCATAAAATTCAAATATTAAATATAAATCTCCACCTGTATGTGTATAAATACCTGAATAATTACCACAGTTACAGCTCCATGAATTAACAACATTGTAAGACAAACCTGAAAAATTTGTTATTTGTGTTGGACTTGCTACTAATCTCTTTCCATCATCATTACCTACCGTAAATCTATACACTCCTGCTGCAAGGTTGGGCAATTTCATTAGATATCTAACTGAAAAATCATTCCCTCCATTAGTAGAGCAAGAAGGTTTACAGGTACTACAATTACCCCAATTTCTTGTAAAATTTTGAGTCTCTGTTACATATCCTCTATATGTATTAAATCCTGTTCCATCATATACATAGCCAATCCATGAGCCATTGCCATAAGTGATTTGGTCGCCACCAGCATTACAGGTTTGTGCGTTGATTGTACTATTCCCAAAAAAACACAATACAAAAACTAAAATTAATTGTTTTATATTATATTTATTTTTTTGTAACAAATTTATAAATTGAACATTTATTGTTTGTTTGTAAAGTCTAGCCATATTTCTAATTTACATACCAAAATTAGACTAATTTATTCAAATTATCAAGAAAAAACTAAAATATAACATTTTTCTAGAGTATATAGATAGCTTTAGCATATACTACTCAACAACTTGTATGATTTTTACTGGGCATGCTTTGGCTGCTAGTTGATTGCTTTCTAGTTCTTCTTCTCGAACTTTTACACTCCAAAATCCTTTTTTGTCTTTGGCATCAAGTAGTACACTTTTGCCGTCTCTTTTGCTCATTCGCCAGCGTTGTGGTGCTAACTCTACACAATAGTTGCAACCAATGCACTTGGCTCTTTGTTGGATAATGGTTATCATAACTACACTACAGTTGCTTCTACAATTTTGTATAATTTATCGCTGGTTCTAATTGGTGTTTCTAATTTAAACGCTGCTGCTTGTCCTTTTTTAACTACTTCTACTGCTCCATTGTCACTGTGTAATTCTGTAATGGTGGTTTCTACTGCACCAGTAGTTGGTCCTGTAATAAGCACTTTATCGCCTACATTGAGTTCATAAGCTTCGAGTTTGAATTCTGCTACTTGAATTTTATCGAAATAATGAACGCCTTTACCTAAGAATATTTTCTTTGTAGTTGCTTTTGATCCTGGTGCATCGTTCCATTCGCCTAATTCTTGTCCGAGATAATAACCACTCCAAAATCCACGATTATAGACACTTTTTAGACGCGTCATCCAGTTGGCAACTTTTGTTTTGTTATAAGTTCCATCTACATAACTATCAATAGCTTCTCTATAACATTCCACTGTAGTTTTTACATAGTCTGCTGCTTTTCCTCTACCTTCTATTTTCAATACTTTAACACCTGCATCTAATACTTGATCTAAGAAATCTATAGTACATAAATCTTGTGCAGACATAATGTATTCATTATCTACTTGCAATTCGTGTCCATCTTCAATATCAATTACTTTATAACTTCTTCTACAATTTTGAACGCAAGCTCCTCTGTTTGCAGAAGCATTTGCTGTATGTAAACTCAAATAGCATTTGCCAGAAACTGCCATACACAAAGCACCATGTCCGAAGATTTCAATTTCTACTAAATTTCCTGATGGCCCTTTGATTTGTTCTTTCTCAATTAAATCTGTAATTTTTTTGACTTGAATTAAACTCAATTCTCTAGACAACACCATAGTGTCTGCAAATAATGCATAGAATTTTACCGTTTCAATATTGGTAATATTAACTTGTGTTGAGATATGCACTTCTAAATTAATGCTTCTTGCATAAGCAATAACAGCTTGGTCTGCTGCAATAACTGCTGTGATATTATTTTTTTTAGCTGCATCTAAAACATATTTGATTGCAGATAAATCATGGTCGTAAACAATGGTGTTAAGTGTAAGATAGGTTCTTACATTTTTAACACTACATATTTCGTTGATTTTAGGCAAGTCTTCTAATGTAAAATTCATGGTAGCTCTTGCACGCATATTGAATTGTTCTACACCAAAATAAACCGAATTGCAACCTGCATTTACAGCTGCCATTAAAGCTTCAAAGCTACCAGCTGGAGCCATTAGTTCTATTCTCTTTGTTTCCATAAAATTAAAGCAGTCTTCAACACTGCATTGCAAAGATATAAATTAGTAGTGAGATATTTAGATGTAAGATTTCTAGAATCAAGAAATAAAATAAATTGTTCGTTTCATATCATTATACTCAGAATAGACGCAAAAAAGGTCTAATGTCTCACAATCTTGAATCTAATAATCTGTTTTATTTTTTCTTTTCTACTACTTTAACTAAAGTACCACTTGATAATGAAGTATTGGTTTCCATTCCGTTTAAAATTGCCATTTCATTGTATCTACTACTTGGAATGCCATATTGACTTAATACTTGTGCTAAAGTGGTATTGGTTGTTGTTTTAACAATTTTAATTCTTTCTGGCAATACATTTATTTTAGTTTGGTCGGTTAGCTGTTTAAAGCTATACATTGTATTTAAAAATGCATTTTGGTATTTAGCATAATCTGTTTTAGCACATAAACCATGAAATAAATAAATATTGCCATTGTATTCAATAACTGTAGTTAATAATGCTAATGGTTCTTCTTGTTGTCCTGTAGTTTGTGTAGGTTGTCCGTTTTCGTAGTAATCTGCTAAGAAAGTATATCCATTTAAACCATTGATTGTTTTACTTTGTTGATTTGTCACTTTCAATTGATAGTTTTTTACTACTTCATCTGCTGCTGCTTGAATTGTTTTTTGTTGAGATAATGTAAGAATTAGCATAGCACTTCCATCTTGTGGTGCGTGTTGAACTTGTAATGGAGAATTTTGTGTTAACCAATTAGCAGGTACATTGTATTGGAATTTCATTTCTGGCTGATAGAAAACAAAATTGCTTACAAAACCTTGTCTAGGATCTTCACCATATACTATACCATCTATCATGGTTAAGTAGCTATCTCTATTTATTTTTAAATTGGTAGCATTATGCGATTGTTGCCATTGAGTAGCTAAGTTAGTTACATTTACATATCTATTTCCTGGATCTGGATGCGTTGACATAAATTCTGGCAATCGTCCACTTTCACCTTGATTAGA
Organism: Chitinophagales bacterium; assembly: GCA_020636535.1. Lineage (NCBI taxonomy): Bacteria > Pseudomonadati > Bacteroidota > Chitinophagia > Chitinophagales > Chitinophagales bacterium. Next base: position 359,025 of record JACJXT010000011.1, on the reverse strand, counting down.
GTATCTATCTAAAGTTTTAAAGAACAAAGCCATTTCTTTTGCATCATAGCCAACAGTTGAAGAATATTCTACACCTAATTTATCTGATTGCGTTTCATCATCTCTAGAAAATTTTAGAAATAATAATTCTAATCCTTGCATTGCATCACCAGCCATGCTTGCTAGTTTTTCTGAAAAAATCATACCACCAACCAAAGCAACTTGAGAAATCATTTGCTTGGTATATTGTTGGGCGGAATGTCTTGCTGCAATATGTCCGATTTCATGACCAAGTACACCTGCAAACTGTGCTTCATTGTTAAAATACGCCATAATACCTCTAGTAAAATATACATACCCACCAGGAACTGCAAATGCATTTAGTACATCAGAATCTAACAATCTAAAATTATATTGTAGTTCTGGTCTATGAGAAATTTTAGCCATTGCCTGTCCTTCTTGATTTAAAAAGTTTTGTAATTTATCATCTGGATATAAACCAAATTGTGCTATAACAGATGGATCGCTTTCTTTACCAATAGCAACTTCTTGAGCTTCTGACATAAAGCTGACTTGTTTTTTTCCTGTTACTGGATTGACAGCACAAGCAATTATAATAAATGCTGAAAGCACTAATACTACTGATGGAATTAATAATCTTCTCATTTTAAACAATTAATTGAATCAAATTTATATAAAATTCTAACAAAAAGTAAACCAAATTCTTTAAAAGCATTTAAAGAATGATATTAGTAAGGTTTAGTTAATACAAAAAAGCGGAGAGAGCGGGATTCGAACCCGCGAAACACTTTTGGCGTTTACACACTTTCCAGGCGTGCTCCTTCAACCACTCGGACACCTCTCCAATAAATAAATTTGTTATTATTGAAACTATTTTATAGTATATATCTAAAATCTAATTTCTACAACAACAGATTCCGTATATTTTTCATACTTCAAAATTACGGAATGACGAGCGACTTTAATTCTATTTATGCTTGTCCGCTTAATATTGCTCTCGAAACTACAATGCGTTGTATCTCGTTGGTACCTTCGTAAATTTGAGTAATCTTAGCATCACGCATTAATCGTTCTACATGATACTCTTTCACATAGCCATATCCACCATGTATTTGTACTGCTTCAACGGTTACTCTCATAGCAACATCAGATGCAAAATACTTAGCCATAGCAGAAGCGACATCGTAATTTTCGCCAGCATCTTTTAAACAAGCTGCTTTGTAAACCAACAATCTTGCTGCTTCAATTTCTGTAGCCATATCTGCTAACTTAAATTGTATTGCCTGATGATTAGCAATCTCAGTTCCAAATGCTTTTCTAGTTTTAGCATAGTCTAATGCCAATTCATAAGCACCAGCAGCAATACCTAATGCTTGTGCTGCAATACCAATTCTTCCACCAGAAAGTGTTTTCATCGCAAACTTAAATCCAAATCCATCTTCGCCAATTCTATTTGCTTTTGGCACTTTTACATCTGTAAATAACAAAGAATGTGTATCACTTGCTCTAATGCCTAATTTATCTTCTTTAGCACCAATTTGAAAACCTTCCATGCCTTTTTCTACAATCAAACAGTTGATGCCTCTATGACCTGCCTCTGGATTTGTTTGAGCAATTACCAAATAAATATCTGCTTTGCCACCATTGGTAATCCAATTTTTAGTACCATTTAATAAATAGTAGTCACCTTTGTCTTCTGCTGTAGTTCTTTGAGATGTAGCATCACTACCAGCTTCTGGTTCGCTTAAACAAAAAGCACCAATTTTTTCGCCTTTTGCTAATGGAACTAAATATTTTTGTTTTTGTTCTTCAGTACCAAATTTTTCAATTCCCCAGTTTACCAAAGAATTACAAACTGACATAATTACGGAACACGAAGCATCTACTTTAGAGATTTCTTCCATTGCCAAAACATAAGACAAGGAATCCATTCCACCACCGCCGTATTTTTCATCGACCATCATGCCTAAAAAACCTAATGCTGCCATTTGCTTAATTTCTTCTGTTGGATGACGCATATCTCTGTCGCGTTCAATGACTTCTTTCTTAAGTACTTCTTGTGCAAATTTTCTAGCAGTATCTCTAATTAGTTTCTGTTCTTCTGTCAATTCAAAATTCATAGTAAAAATTTAGACCACAAAAGTACAATAAAATTAGAATTTATTATCATTGAATAAATGGAAAGCTAGCAATGTTATGTAAAAAAGAAAGTGCTTAATTTTTAGTTATATTTCTTCTTTGGATTTCTGCTGGTGTGAAAAACTTTATAGATAACAATTGTTTCTTGTTCTATTCTGAATATTATTATGTATGGAAATGATTTTAATAATGCTTGTCGATATTCTTCTTAAACTTAGTTTCTAATAAAATAATCTTATAGCTTACCAACTATATACACTTATATAGCTAATTAACTTAACAAATGATAAGTAAAAAGAGAAGCAAAGTAGTATTCCTTTTTTTATTTTTAAAAGAAAAACCATGAAAAGAAATTCAGTACTTACAGTAATTGCAATTGTTTTAATAATATTTGTAAAGTGTCAATCTAATGAAGTGTCAGAATCAGCAGATGTTAATCAAGATAAAATTTATCAGCAATACAAAGTATACTACGAGGAAGATAATAGTAAAGTTGGTGTAGAAGCAACTTTTAGATTTGATGGAAAGAATGGCAATACACTCAACTTATCTGCACCAAGTAAAGTAACTATTAATGGAGAAACATTAAAAGAAGGAAAGAAATTTATGGGTGGCAGAGAATATAATGGCACTACTAAAATTAGAAAAAAAGAGGTAAAAGATTTAAAAATAGATTTTACAGATATTAATCATAAAGTATATCAACAAATAATTCCATTGCAAGCAGTAGGAAAAATTAAAGTACCCAAAAAAGTTAAAAAAGGAGAAAGCTTTACTATTTCTTGGGAAAATACACTTTCTGGAAATGACGATAAACTAAACATAGATTTTAGAGAAAATTACCATAGTAATACAGAACATCCATCAGAAGATTTGCAAGCAACACAACAAGCAATTAGCTTTACAGAAATTGCTATAGCAGGAGAAAATAGTATTACTATAGATGGAAGTAGATTTAGAACACTACAAAATGATACCGTTTATGTAAATATAGACAAAGACAAAGCACTTAGCTTGCAACAAGCAACACAAGCAGGCGGAATAATCTATTATAATCAAGATGTTTATAGCGGAATGATTATATTTAAATAGTAAATCGTATATTTACGATATAAGATATAGCTAATGAAAAAACAAGCTTTTTTAGAAGAATATGTGCAAATTGCTAATTATGCTACGGTATTGGCACATCCTGCTAGAGTAATGATACTACAATTCTTAAAAGAATATGGTGCTTGTATGGTGAGCGATTTACAACAGCATATTCCTTTGGCTCAATCTACCATTTCGCAACACATTAAAATACTTAACAATGCTGGTTTGCTCAAATCTAAATCAGAAGCTAATAAAACATATTACGAACTAAAAAATAAAACTATTAAAAATTTAAGAACTATATTAAATCAATACACTAAGCAACTTACTAAATAATATATGATTGAAACTAATCCTATAATAGATGAAAACGCTATTTTGGTAGCCATCATCAGACAAGACCAAAGCAAAGAACAAGTAGATGAATATTTAGACGAATTGGCTTTTTTGGCAACTACTTCTGGAGCTGTTGTAAAAAAATCATTCACACAAAAATTACAACATCCAGACATTAGATTTTTTGTTGGCTCAGGAAAACTAGAAGAAATTAAAATATATATCGAATTTGCAGATATATCTACAGTCATTTTTGATGATGAATTATCGCCAGCTCAACAAAGAAATTTAGAAAAAGAACTCAAGTGTAAAATATTAGACAGAACGAGTTTAATCTTAGATATCTTTGCTATGCGAGCTCAAACAGCACAAGCAAGAGCACAAGTAGAATTAGCACAAATGCAATATCTTTTACCACGATTAAAAGGTTTGTGGACGCACTTAGAACGACAAAGAGGTGGTATTGGTATGCGTGGTCCTGGTGAAAAAGAAATTGAAACAGATAGACGAGTAGTGAACGATAGAATTGCCAAGTTGAAAAATGAATTACAAGTTTTAGCAAAGCAAGACGAAACCAGAAGAAAAACTAGAGGTGAACTCATTCGAGTAGCTCTAGTTGGTTATACCAATGTTGGAAAATCTACGATTATGAATTTGTTGAGTAAAAGCGAAGTATTGGCAGAAAACAAACTCTTTGCTACACTCGATACTACCGTACGAAAAGTAGTAATAGACAATGTTCCTTTTTTGTTGAGTGATACCGTAGGATTTATTCGTAAGCTACCACATCATTTGATCGAAAGTTTTAAATCAACACTTGATGAAGCTAAAGAAAGTGATATTATTGTACATGTAGTAGATGCATCACACGATAATTTTCAAGACCAAATTGCTATTGTAAACGAAACGCTAGCAGATTTAGGTGTAAACAAACAACCACGATTAATGGTGTTTAATAAAATGGACAGCTATAGAGAGAAGTACTTCGATAAGTTTTTGCCAAAGCAAGTAAAACAAGAATTAACCGATGAGTTTGAAAGAAATATGAAAAACACCTATCAATGTAATTGTGTTTTTATAGCTGCAACAGAAAAAGAAAACATCGACAAATTTAGAAATACGCTGGTCTTAATGGTACAAGATATGTATCACAAACGCTATCCATACAAAAGTGGTTTTTATTGATACTAATTTTTTAGTAGAGATAAACTATATACTAAGTTTATGGCATAACCTCCACTGTGTTACGGTCGGGCTATCACTACAAGTCCTCGCTCGTTTACAACATCGCTGTGGGCTTTCCGTTCTATCCCTTATGCAAATTAGTGCTACAAAACTACACTACTGCTATAAAATTCTGCATCACTCAGAGTCATTCGCAAGAAGACTACTCTGAGTAAAAAACCTGAGTTCTGCTTTAAAAGAGAATCAAAAATATTATAAATACTTAATTATATAATATAATTTTATATTTTAAAAGATTAATAAGTGCGTAGCACTCCAACCTTATTAGAAATGATTGAAAATTTATAAAATACAGCATAGCTGTATCACCTTTAACATCTGTTTAAATCTAAATTATTAACAAACAATATTTCATAATAACTCTTAAGCCAAACTCAGGTTTATAAAGTTGAAGTACTACGCACTTTCTATTTAGAACTAGAAATATGAAATACTTCAATTTGAGTAACCATGTAGCAACTCATGGTATAAAAAGTATCTAATGCGTAATTTGGGTTTATTGGTGCTACTTTAAAAACACTTCTTTTATTATAATATAAATTCCCATAACTAATACAAACCAACCAAATGCAGGTTTTAGTTTATTACCATCTATTTTTTTTGATAATGCACTACCAATAAATATTCCTACAATAGCAAAACCAACTACCATTAATAAAAATGACCAATCAATATGCTCGTTCCCACCTTCTCCTAAAAAACCAATTAATGATTTTGCTGCTATAATTAATAAAGAAGTACCAACAGCTTCTTTCATAGGTAATTTGCTTAGTACAACTAAAGCTGGAATAATTAAAAAACCACCACCAGCACCAACTAAACCAGTTAGTAAACCAACTACAATTCCCTCAACTAATATTAATGGTATATTGAATTCTTGTTGTCCATTTTCATTTTTATCAATAACTTTTTTATCTTTCTTTATCATAGAATATGATGCTGCTATCATCAAAATAGCAAAAAGTACCATTACCAATAAATCTTTAGTTACTACAAATTCTCCTATAGAAAATACTTCTTTGGGAATTGCAGGAACAACAAATGCTCTTGTAATAAAAACAGCAGCAATAGCAGGAATTCCAAAAATAACAGCTGTTTTAACATTTACTAAGCCATTTCTAAAATAACTTACAGAACCAACAGCAGCTGTAGCACCAACAATAAATAAAGAGTAACCTGTGGCAATAATTGGCTCTACACCAAATAAATAAACCAACACAGGAACTGTTAGAATACTACCTCCACCACCTATTAATCCAAGAGAAATACCTATTAATATTGATGCTATATATCCTACAACTTCCATAAAAATAATTTGAGATGCAAAACTGCAAAATAAAAATAGCTCGTTTTGTAACTTAAATCACAAAAAGAGACAATAAGTTGCAAAATAATAATTTAACAAGAAAGACAGGCAATTGTATTATCTTTGAGGCAAATATAAAAGCATGTTGATTACAGTTTATAGAGCAAAAATACATAGAGCTACAGTTACACAAGCAGACTTAAACTATAAAGGCAGTATTACAATTGATGAAGATTTATTAGATGCTTCTGGAATTGTAGAACACGAAAAAGTGCAAATTGTAAATGTAGATAATGGCGAACGATTTGAGACTTTTGTTATTATTGGCGAAAGAGGTTCTGGCGTAATTTGCTTAAATGGTCCTGCTGCAAGAAAAGTACAAGTTGGCGATAAACTCATTATTATTGCTTACGGCATGGTAGATATTAACGAAGCCAAAAATGTAAAACCTACTTCTGTTTTTCCTGATGAAAACAACAGCATAAAAAAATAAACTTTTCTTGAAAAAGTATCTTAATAATATCATTCAGCTAGTAATTTCACTTTCATTAGGTGTTGGTATTATTGTGTGGATGAACAGCACTTTAGATGCAGAACAAAAATCAAACATTATTAGTGCAATAAAGAGTGCCAATTACTTTTGGATGATAGTAATGATACTCTTTGGTCTTTTAAGTAATATTTTTAGAACACAACGCTGGCGATTGCTACTTAAACCAAGTGGCTATTATCCTAACTTTTACAATACTTTTGCTGCTGTAACAATTATGTTCTTTGGCAATTTATTTTTTCCACGATTAGGAGAAGTTGTTCGTTGTAGTATTTTAACCAAGTATGATAAAGTGCCTATAGAAAAATCAATTGGTTCTATGGTACTAGAACGAGTAATTGACTTAATTAGCATTCTAATAATTGGTGGAATTTTATTCTTAGTAGAACAAGAAAGACTACTAACATTTTTTACAGGGCTTTTTAAAAAGACAGAATCTATTGAACAAGAAAGCAGCAATTTAAAATATTATATTTTTGTTGGAATCTTAGTTTTGGCTATTGTTGGATTTATCTATCTCTACAAAAAACATGGATTAGAAAAAATCACCACTTTTGTAAAAGAGAAATTAAAAAGTTTGTGGGAAAGTTTAATTTCTATTAGAAAATTAGATAATATAGGTCAGTTTTTAATTTGTAGTATTGGTGTTTGGGTATGTTATATTTCTATGTCGTACTTTGGATTTAAAGCATTAACTGCAACTGAAAATCTAGGTTGGTCGGCTGCTGCTGCTACCGTTTTTTTTGGTGGATTTGCTATGGTAGCAACACAAGGAGGCATTGGTCTTTATCAAATAACAATACAAAAAGTATTATTGACTTATGGTGTTATAGGTACAATGGGTTATGCTTTTGGCTGGTTGGCTTGGTCAGTACAAACCTTTTTTGTAATTATTGGTGGAATAATCAGTTTGATTTTTTTAGCTTTATACAACAGAACTCCTAAGTACATTGAACAAAATCATAACAATACAACACCTTGACGCTATTACAACGCATTTAAAAGCAAACAAGCAACAAATTGTGTTTACCAATGGCTGTTTCGACTTACTACACGAAGGTCATTTACACTTACTACAACAAGCAAAACAATTTGGAGACATTTTAATCGTAGCAGTAAATACAGATGCTTCCATTAAACGATTAAAAGGAAATGAACGACCAATTGAAACATTAGCAATTAGATTACAACACTTGGCTAATTTAGCTTATGTAGATTTTGTAATTGCTTTTGATGAAGACACACCACTACAACTCATTGAACAAATACAACCAAATATTTTAGTTAAAGGCAGTGATTATAAAAACAAAACAATAGTTGGTTCGGACATAGTGCTACAAAACAAAGGCAAAGTTATTTTAGTAGACATTTTAGAAGGATATTCTACTACGAATAAAATCAAACAGAATATTAAAAAATAACAATTAGAAAAAAATAAATTGTATAACTTAATGAGTTTAAAACTATGACAATACTGTAAAGTTAATCCTTTTTTCTTAAGTTAATAGCATTGGTAAAGACACTTGACATAGCAACAAATATCAAAGTTACTCTGAGTATAGTTTGTTAGTAGAGTAATTTAATCTTGTTCTATCAATTTGTATTCAGATAATTTTAAGCTAGAGTCTTGAATTAGTTTAATCCACTTATTGGTTTTGGTATACCATTTCATTCTAAACGAAAGTGTGCCTTTTCTTAAATAAGCATATATAAATGGATGTACATAAAGTAAAAAATTCTTTGTTTTACTGCTTCTTAAAAATAGTAATTCATTTTCTATATTTTCTACTATTTGTAGTGGTTCTTCTATGCTTTTTAAAATTTTAGTATCGGCAATGTCTACAGAAACTTCTTCTTTTACTCTCTGTCTAGTAATTTCCATTAAACCAAATTTGCTAATTGGCAACAAAATGTGCTTTGCTTTGTCTGGTTTCATAGCTTTTTGCATTGCTTCAAATATTTTATCTTTATATTGTTTAGATTTCATATCAATAAAATCTACTACAATAATGCCACCAATATTTCTTAAACGAAGTTGTCTTGCAATTTCATTAGCTGCTAACAAATTAATATTATACGCATTGGTGTCTTGGTCTACATCTTTTTTAACTTTTGGTCCACTATTCACATCAATAACATGCATGGCTTCGGTGTGTTCTATAATAATGTAGGCACCAGATTTTAGCGTTACAATTTTTCCGAAAGCTGTTTTTATTTGTTTACTTACCTCATACGCTTCAAAAATTGGCGTATGGTCGTTGTACAGTTTCAACAACTTCGCTTTATCTATGGTTCTGTTGTGTAGAAAAGATTTTAGTTCGCCATACAACTCTTTATCGTCTGTTATTATTTGTTCAAAAGAATCGTTTACTAAATCTCTTATTATCGATTGCGATTTTGCCATTTCTTTTAACAGCAGTTTGTTGAGTTTGGCTTTGTAAGTTTTTTGAATTACTGTCGTCCACTTTTTATAAATATGGTCGATGTCTGCTTTTAAGTCTTTTTCAGATACTTTTTCGGCATTGGTTCTAATTACCAAACCAACATTATTAGGTTTTAGTTGCTTAGAAATGTTTAACAAACGCTCTCTTTCTGCTTCGTCGGTAATTTTTTTGCTAATGCCAACGCCACTAGCAAAAGGCGAAAGCACTACGAATCTTCCTGGAATAGAAATTTCGCAAGTAAGTCGAGGTCCTTTAGTAGAAATAGCTTCTTTAGCAATTTGAAAAATACCAATATCGCCTTTTTTTAAAACATCTGAGATGTTTCCATTCTTATCTATAGGTGGTTCTAAGACCACAGTTTCCAATGACGAAATTTTATTGCCATTAATACTACTTGTAGCAATTTTTATAAGTGTGCGTACATTTGGACTTAAATCAGAATAATGTATAAAGGCGTCTTTTCCGTAGCCAATATCTACAAATGCAGCGTTGAGTGCTGGATTTAGCTTTTTAATTCTACCGATATAAATATCACCAGCATCATAACCTTCGTCTTCTTTCGACTCAATATGATACTCAACTAGTTTTTTTTCTTCAAGAAGTGCAATTTCAACGCCATTGGAATTAGCATGTATTACTAATTCTCTAGTCATTTACTTTCAGTTAAATAGTCTAACAAAAATTATTTTTTCTTCTTGTGTCTATTTTTTCTGAGTCTTTTCTTTCTCTTGTGCGTCGCAATTTTATGACGCTTTCTTTTTTTACCACTTGGCATAATAAATCTTTTTTATCGCTTTAAATTTTCAATAATTGCATCTATTTCTTTAGAAAAATCTTCATTCTGAACAAGTTGTTTACACAATTCAAACAAGTTAATTGCGGTTTCCTTGTTGCCAGCTTCTGCTTCTGTAATGGCTAAAAAATAAAGTGCTTCTGTATTTTGGTTATTGTGTTCTAGTACTTGTTTAAATCTTTCTCTTGCTTTATCAAACTGACCAGATTGAAGTGAAAATCTACCTAGAGCCATTAATGCTTTTTCATTATGTGGATCTTTATCTATTATAGATTTTAAAATACCTATTCCTTGCATTGGATTTTCGCCTTGCAAAACAAAATACTCTGCTTGCATTATCTTAGCATCTACATCATCAGGATTTTTTTCAAGAACTTTTTCCAAAGATTGGTTTGCAAAGGTACTAATATTATTTGAAATAATGCTGTCTTTGTTATTTTTAAGTGCAAAAATCCACAACGAAGCATTCTCTTTTAATAAGCTAGTATCTTTAAGTACATCTGTATATTGTTGAAAGTAATATGCTTCTAGTCCAACATTTTGCTGTTGTTGCCAAAAAAACGATATTTTTTGTAGCAATTGTGCTTTATCTTTTGTACTGTTGGCATTGTTTAATGCTGTTTTCCAAAGCATTAAGCTGTCTTTATTTGTACTATTTAGTTGTTGTAGTACTTCTTCTTCGTAAGCATCAAATGTAGTAGTGCTTGCTATTGTTGTATTGGTAGCTGTTGCTTTGTTTTGATGTGTGGTTTTTCCAAAAAAATAAATTCCAGCAACAATACAAAGCGTAATCAATAATAAGATGTATTGCTTTTTTTGCAATGGTTTATTTTTTTACTTTGCTTTCTTTTACTTCTTCAACAAATTGTTTAGAAGGTTTAAAAACAGGAATGTCATGCTCTGGAATTTCTATGGCAATGTTTTTCTTTATGTTTCTTCCGATTTTAGCTTTTCTTGTTTTTCTTGAAAATGTGCCAAAACCTCTTATAAAAATTGGCTCTCCTTCTATTAAAGAACCTTTAACTTCTTTTATAAAGCTTTCAACTGTAACTAATACATCTACTTTTGGAACACCTGTCTTTTCTGAAATAATGGTAACGATATCTGCTTTTCTCATGTAATTGTTTTTTCGTTTAATTCGGTCTGCAAATTTCTGCAATTCTTTTCAAAATAAAAACAGTTTTTTCTAAATAAAGGTTTTATTTGTATTAACAAATATGCAGTCATTTAACAAAAAACTAATCAATTGGCACTTAAAGCATCCAAGAAACTTGCCTTGGAAAGCCACAAACAATGCTTATTACATTTGGTTGTCTGAAATTATTTTGCAGCAAACTAGAGTAGAACAAGGTTTGCCTTACTACGAAAAATTTGTACAGCATTATCCTAAAGTAGAAGATTTAGCAAATGCTCCTTTAGATGAAGTATTAAAACTTTGGGAAGGTTTGGGTTATTATAGTAGAGCCAGAAATTTACACTTAGCTGCACAACAAATTGTAGCAGATTATAATGGCAAATTACCTAATTCGTACGATGAATTATTAAAAATTAAAGGTATTGGTAGTTATACTGCTGCAGCAATAGCTTCGTTTGCTTTTAATTTACCACATGCAGTAGTAGATGGCAATGTATTTAGAGTACTTGCTAGAGTTTTTGGTATTGCTACACCAATTGATACGACTCAAGGGAAAAAAGAGTTTGAAGCACTAGCCAATCAACTGTTAGATAAGAAACAAGCCGCTTTATTTAACCAAGCGATAATGGATTTTGGAGCAATTCAATGTGTGCCTAGAAATCCAAATTGTAGTATTTGCATTTTTAATGACAGTTGCTTTGCCTATATCAACAATAAAATAAATGACTTGCCATTCAAATCAAAAAAAATAAAAAAGAAAGAAAGGTATTTCCATTTTGTAGTAGCTTACAATCAGCACAATATTGTTATTGTACAAAGAACGGAACAAGACATTTGGCAAAGTTTATTTCAATTTCCTATGCTAGAAACAGATACTAGTACTATACCAAGCGATTTACAAGCATTTGGAATTAATGAACTCAACAGTTTTATTTATAAACAACAGCTTACACATCAAAAAATAATTGGTATCTTTTACGAGTTAAAAACTGAAAAAATAGATACTATTGCTAAAAAATGGAATGCTATGAAAGTAAATAAGTCAAAAATAAATAACTTTGCATTTCCTAGAATAATCAATAATTATTTGAAAGATAGATTTATTTACTTAATTTAGAGAGAGAATAATATTTTTATGAGTGTAAACAAAGCAATATTGATAGGTCGTTTAGGAAAAGATCCTGAGGTAAGAAGAATTAATGAAGGTACAACCGTATGTAATTTTCCTTTAGCTACTAGAGAAGTTTATAAAACTAAAGAAGGCGATTACAATGAACTTACCGAATGGCATAATATTGTAATGTGGAGAGGCATTGCCGAACGAGCAGAGAAAATATTAAAAAAAGGCATGAATGTTTACATTGAAGGAAAAATTAAAACTCGCTCTTGGGAAAAAGATGGTGTTAAAAGATATATTACCGAAATTGTAGTTGAAAATTTTCAACTGGTAGAAAGAAGAAATAACAATAACGACAATAGTGTTGACAGCGACAAAGATGAAGCAGATGCTATTGACGAAACAGAAATTAGTCAAAATTTTGAAGATGATTTACCATTTTAATATTTAATGGACGACGAAATTCCCATATCGCTTATAGTAAATTTTATTGGTAGTGTAAATTGGCAACAGATATTTTTGCCATTTTCATATCAAGTAATAGTAGAATTATTAGCTATTTTAATTTTACTAATACTTACTGCTTTAATGTGTTCTACAGAAGTGGCTTTCTTTTCTATCGACCATCAACAACAAAAGAAAATGGAAGAAAGCAATGACGAAACAGACAAACATATACTAAGTTTACTTAAGCAACCACAATATTTATTAGCCACATTGGTTTTTTCTATCACACTATTTTCATTAGGTATTGTTTTAATTTTTGAAAATTTAGTGGTGGTAGTTTTTCAACCTGCATTTTTAGAAAAAAATAAAGTTTGGGAATTTGTTATTAAAGTAGCTTTTGAAACATTTATTATTGTACTCTTTGCAGAAGTAATACCAAAAGTATATGCTTCGCAAAAAAGCTATAGTGTTGCCAGAAGTTTAGTAGGTTTAATTCGCATTTTCAGAAAACTATTTTCGCCAATTATACGCATACTTGTTGCTACAACTAATTTTATTGAAAAAAGATTACACACTACCAACAAATCTATAACAGCACAAGATTTAGATGAAGCAATAGACATTACCAATACTGATGATGCATATGAAAACGACTCTAAAATTTTAAAAGGAATTATTAAATTTGGAAATATTACTGTAAAACAAATAATGAAGTCTAGATTAGATGTAGTTGCAGTAGACCACGATGCTAATTTTTCTGAGTTGTTGGATATAGTAAGAGATTCTGGCTACTCTAGAATTCCTGTTTACAATGATGATGTAGACAAAGTAGTAGGAATTATATATGCAAAAGACTTATTACAGTTTCTAGATGAACCAAAAGATTTTAACTGGAACTCATTTATAAAACCAGCTAAGTTTGTTCCAGAAAATAAAAAAATAGATGTACTACTAGAAGAATTTCAAGCAAGCAGAGTACACATGGCAATTGTAGTAGATGAATATGGTGGCACTAATGGCATTATTACACTAGAAGATATTTTAGAAGAAGTAATTGGCGACATTAGAGACGAATACGATGATGTAATAGAAATTGACTATAAAAAAATAGACGATCACAATTATATTTTTGAAGGAAGAACTGCTATTAATGATGTGTGTAAAATCATCAATACTTCTACAGATACTTTTGAAAACATAAGAGGCAATGCAGATTCTCTTGCTGGTTTAATTTTAGAACTCAATGCAGAATTGCCAAAATTAAATCAAATCATCAACTATAAAAATTACAGTTTTAAAGTAGTAGAAAAAGACAAAACAAGAATAAAACAAATTAAAATAACTATCGCTTAAAAAATGAAATCAAAACATATATATATACTATTCTCAATTATTTTAATGTTTACTGCTTGTAAAGAACACTATACACCAAAAAAAAATGCTTACTATCGTTTGTCGTTTCCAACAACCAAAACACTCACTACATATCAAAACAATACTTGTCCGTTTTCATTTCAATATCCAAACTATTGGATAGTACAAAAAGACAGCAATGATTTGCAAGAGTTATCCAATCATCCATGTTGGTTTAATTTGGTAGTACCAGAACATAAAGTCAAAATTTATTTTAGCTACACCGCAATAGATGCCAACAATACTTTAGATAAACTAGTAAAAGACAGTTATAAAATGAGTTTTAAACATGCTATTAAAGCCGACTATATTGATGATATTCCATTCAAAACCAAAAACAATGTAGAAGGCGTAATGTATGATGTTGGTGGAAATGCTGCTTCTGGTTTACAGTTTTATTTAACCGATAGCATACAACATTTTTTAAGAGGTTCGCTTTATTTTTACAATACACCTAACTACGATTCTATTGCTCCTGCGTTTGATTATTTTAGCAAAGATGTCGATATAATTGTCAACTCATTTACTTGGCAATAACAGTTTATTAAAATTTTGAAGAATTATTTAACTTTACATTATGAAAATGATAGTTCGATTTATTATTCAAGTAGGTGTAATTATAGCACTCTCCTACTTAATGCCAAAAATTGGCTTTGAACAATTTGGCGTAGATTCGGTTGCCGATGCGTTAAAAATTGCAATTGTATTAGGATTGCTCAATTTATTTATTCGACCAATACTTAAAATTATTGCATTTCCTATTACCTGTATTACAATGGGTTTGTTTTCTTTTGTAATTAATGCCTTAATTGTTTTACTAGCCGATAATCTTTTAGAAGGATTTCATACTGGTGGATTTTGGGCAGCATTGGTATTTAGTATCGCTTATGCATTTGCAAGCTCTAGCATAAGCAGTATAATTATTGATAATGATTGATTAATAAGCATTTAATATAGTATATTTTGATTTTATAATACGATGATATACATTTGTATCTAAAATTAATTGAAATGAAAAAATTATTCGTATTATTATTTGCAGCAGTTTTATTCGTAGGATTTAGTGCTTGCAAAGGTGGAGAAGAAGCTAAAGAAGAAACTGGTGAAGCTATTGATGCAGTAACAGAATCAGTTGTTGAAACTGTTGATGCTGCTGTTGATAGCACTGGTGCTGCAATTAGTGAAGCTGCTGACAGTGTAAAATCTAAAGTAGAAGACGCTGTACATTAATTAGACAAAACAACTGCGAAAGCAGTTTTAAACAAAAAGGCATCAAAATATTTTGATGCCTTTTTTATTTTTGTGGTAGATTGATAATGAGAAGTATAGTTCTCAGAGTTCTCTTTGAGTAACTCTGAGAGAAGTTAATTCCATAATTTAGTTTTTGTAGTGTCTAACTCTAATCTTGAAGGAATTGAAAGCCCTATTCTTCTCTGCGAATATTGCTCATAAGTCAATGGACCATAATAATAATGAGTTTTTTTCTCTATTATAAAAAACTGTTTATTGGTTTTATATTTATTTATATATTGATTATCATTATCTTTAGATCTAGAGAAATATTCATTAATTATTCTATACACTAAAATATAATGGTTATTATACACATAATCTACTACTTCACAATCTACTATTGTCATATTATTATATACTATTGATACGATAGGTGACCCATCATCATAGATATAATAACCATCTCCCAAACCATCGCATTCCTTAAAAAATAAAAATACAATAAAAATAAACAAACTAAATATTATATACTTACTCATTAAATAAACTAAAAGCAATCAATAATTAAAACTTCTATCACACTTTGAAAAAACATTCTCATTCACACGCATACGCTCATTCTTTCTTTAAAAATAATACAAATTATATATTTATACAATTATTTTGAGTTTATAATTAGTGGAAGTTAAAGTTCAGCAAGTAGATCTGCATTTTGTTGTTTCGTGAGACACGAACCAAGGCGTAAAAATGATTTACTCAGAGTTCTCTATCGAGTAACTCTGAGAGAAGTTAAGTTAACAAGATAAAGTTGAATACAAAAACTTTGAGTTTATTTTATAATCGAATACTATAACCATTCAAAAACCTTTAGTATTTTGTAGCATGCAACAGTTGCCACCAATAGCCGAAGAAGAAATCACTCATCTTAATGTGTATGGTGCAAGAGAACACAATCTTAAAAACATAGAAGTTCACTTACCACGCAATCAGTTTATCGTCATTACTGGGTTAAGTGGAAGTGGCAAATCGTCCTTAGCTTTCGATACCATTTTTGCCGAAGGTCAACGCCGTTATATGGAAAGCTTGTCTACCTACGCCAGACAGTTTTTAGGTAGTATGGAACGACCTGATGTAGAAAAAATTACAGGTTTAAGTCCTGTTATTTCTATAGAACAAAAATCGACCAATAGAAATCCTCGTTCTACTGTTGGAACAACTACAGAAATATATGATTTTTTACGATTATTGTTTGCAAGAATTAGTGAGGCATATTCTTATAACACAGGAAAAAAAATGGTCAAGTTCTCAGAAGACCAAATTATCCAAACCATTATTCAGCAATTCAATCAACAAAAAATTGCAATACTCGCACCAGTGGTAAGAGGAAGAAAAGGACATTATAGAGAGTTGT
The DNA here is from genome assembly GCA_020636535.1 of Chitinophagales bacterium. NCBI lineage: Bacteria > Pseudomonadati > Bacteroidota > Chitinophagia > Chitinophagales > Chitinophagales bacterium. The sequence goes on along the minus strand of JACJXT010000011.1, from coordinate 342,361 downwards.
TTGAAGAAATTAGAAAGAAAGGATATTTGCGTGTTCGTGTTGATGGCGAAACCAAAGAAATTCAGAATAAAATGCAAGTGGATCGTTACAAAATCCACGATATAGAAATTGTAATAGACAGATTAAAAGTTGATAAAAAAGACATTCAACGCGTAAGAGATTCTATTGCTGCGGCATTAAAAGAAGGCAATGGCTTGTTGTTTGTAGAAGAAATAGACAATAAACAAATACATACATTTAGTAAGTCTTTAATGTGTGTAGATACTGGTATTTCTTACGAAGAACCATCGCCTAATTCATTTTCCTTTAATTCACCTTATGGTGCTTGTCCAACTTGCAAAGGATTAGGTGTTTTAAAACAAGCTGATGAAGACAAAATCATTCCAGATAAATCCAAAAATATTTACGATGGTGGAATTGTAGCATTAGGAGAATATAAAAACAACCACTCATTTAAAACCGTAGAAAGTATTTTAAAGCAATTCAATTTCTCACTAAAAACACCAATCAACGAATTATCCGAAGAAGTATTAAATATATTACTATATGGTACTGATGAAAAAGTTGAAGTAGAAACAGATTTTGATAATAAAAAGAAATATAAATTTTCATATCATGGAATAGCAAAACAAATAGAACAATCGTACCATGATGAAACTTCAATTGCTTTGTATCATTGGGCGAGAAATTATATCAGCAGTGTTCCTTGCACCGAATGTAATGGAACTCGATTAAAAAATATTACGCTTTGGTTTAAAATAGACAACCGAAATATTAGCGATGTAGCCCACTACGATTTAGATGAACTTTTTGCTTGGGTGCAAACCTTGCCTAAAAAACTAAACAATGCACAAAATATAATTGCAAAAGATATTTTAAAAGAATTAACAGATAGAATTGGCTTCTTGTTAGATGTTGGTTTAACTTATTTAACATTAGATAGAGCAACTGCAAGTTTATCAGGTGGTGAATCGCAACGCATTAGATTAGCTACACAAATTGGTTCTCAATTAATGGGAATTACTTATATATTAGATGAACCAAGTATAGGTTTACATCAAAGAGACAATCATCGTTTAATTACAGCACTTAGAAATTTAGCAGATATTGGCAATACAGTAATCGTAGTAGAACACGACAAAGACATTATGCTTAAAGCAGATTATATTATCGACCTTGGACCAAAAGCTGGTGTTCATGGTGGAGAAATCGTAGCACAAGGCAATCCAAAATCGTTTATCAAAAACAATACTATTACTGCACAATTCTTATCAGGAAAAATGAAAATAGATATTCCTAAGAAAAGAAGAAAAGGCAATGGCAATCAATTGATATTAAAAGGTGCAAGTGGAAATAATCTTAAAAAGGTAGATGCTACATTTCCACTAGGCATGTTAATTGGTGTTTCAGGTGTCTCAGGAAGTGGTAAGTCAACATTAATTAACGATACTTTATATAAGATATTAAATCAACATTTATATAGAACACCACATCAACCAATGGCGTATAAAAGTATAGAAGGATTGGAGTTTATTGATAAAGTAATAGAAATAGACCAATCGCCAATTGGTAGAACACCAAGAAGTAATCCTGCAACATATATTAAAGTATTTGATGAAATAAGGCGACTGTATGCTTCGTTGCCAGAATCTCAAATTCGTGGTTACAAAGCTGGACAGTTTTCTTTTAATGTTCAAGGTGGACGATGCGAAACATGTAGTGGTGGTGGTATGAAATTAATAGAAATGAATTTCTTGCCAGATGTTTATGTAGAATGTGATGTGTGTTTAGGCAAACGCTACAACAGTCAAACGCTTGAAGTAAAATACAAAGCAAAATCTATTTTTGATGTGTTGGATATGACAATTGAAGATGCAGTAGTATTCTTTGAAAACATACCTAAAATTCATCGCAAATTAAAAACACTGTTAGATGTTGGTTTGGGTTATATTAAAGTCGGACAGTCATCTACTACGCTAAGTGGTGGAGAAGCACAACGCGTAAAGCTATCGGAAGAGCTGAGTAAAAAAGATACAGGTAACACTTTTTATATACTAGATGAACCTACAACAGGTTTGCATTTTGAAGACATCAAAGTACTATTAGACATATTACAAAAATTAGTAGATAAAGGCAATACGGTTTTGGTAATAGAACACAATTTAGATGTTATAAAAGTCTGTGATTATATTATTGATCTTGGACCAGAAGGCGGAAAAAATGGAGGCACAATAGTGGCAACAGGCACACCAGAACAAGTGAGTACTAATAAAAAAAGCATCACAGGAAAATTTTTACTAGAAGAATTGTGATTTTTTTCTCAAGTTTGACACGATATTGAGTTAATTAATTGATTATCAACAATAGTGTTATTGGATTGGCTCACTACAAATTGGATTTTATAGTGTTAGTTTGTCTTTTGGAATGATGGGTTGTAATGGCATTAAACCTATTGCTCTTTGAAGTGCAATTTCGTTTTCTGTTGGTCTTGAACGTACATAGATTTGCTCTTTATTGTGTTGTAACAAGCTTACTTGCATTTTATTTAGCGTAGTTCTTAGCGTATTCTCTGTGAGTTTTAGTCCGCTTTTATTGGTTCTTTGTAGTGTGTAGTTTAATAGTGTATAAGCGATATAGCATAAACAAATATGTCCTTTAATTCGTTTGTCTGTCCAATGAAACATGGGTCTTATTTCTAAGTGTGCTTTAAAGGTTCTAAAGGTGTGTTCTATTTTATAAAGTTGTTTGTATTGTTCTAATACTTGTGTTGCTGTAAGGGTTTTGTTGTTGGTGCTAATAGCCAAAATGCCATCGTACTTTGCATCGTTTATTAGTTTTTGTTCATTCAGTTCATAGCTGCCTTTTGGGTTTTGTTGTATATAAAACCTACTTGCTTTTTTGGTAATTAGAGCTGTATTTTTTAATAGTATTTTAGCTGTAGCTTCTTTGTCTTCTCTATCTTGTTTGTCTTTTTTTGCTCGTTTTTGGCTGTGTGTTACGATGATTGTTTTACCATCGTGTTCTACGGTTTTATATGTAATTACAATGGCTTCGCCAGTTGTATCATGGTATATCCATTGTTTGGTAAAAGAAGCTAAATCGGTAAGCTCGGTTTGTAATGTTTTAGGTAAACTTTTGATGCGTTCGCCAAGTATAAATTCGTAGCCATTGTTTTTGGTAATTTCGATGTTATGTTTCGATAACATACCTCTATCTGCTACCATAATTATTTTTTCTATTTGATATTGTTTTTTTAAATCGATTAATGCTTTTTCAAAAGTATGTCCTTCGTAGGTATTGCCTTCAAAAATTTGATAACCAATCGGATTTTTATCAGTATCTATGAGCATACAAAACAAGATTTGTGTGTTTCCTATTTTGCCATCTTTACTAAATCCTTTTTGCCTAAGTTTGCCTTGTTGTTCTACTTCACTTTCAAAATACAAAGTGGTTACATCATAAAATACAACATCCAATTTTTGATTAAATAAATCTCTGCCTGTTTGGAAAATTTGTTGTTGAATGAGCGATTGATTGTCGGCTAATTTATCTAAAGTTCGATACAAGTGATGTAGCGAAACAGTAGGCAAATTAAGATATTCCGACTGATGTAGATAATTTTGATGTTTACTACACGGATCTTGTAATCGCTCTAAAAGCATCAACAAAACAGCATCCGAAAAATTAAATTGTAGTTTGTTTTTTGAGGCTATTCTGCGAAACACATCTTGCAAACCATAATGCTGTAATACTTTTTGGTAGAGGTATTGATAGCCATAATTGTATCTGCCTAATTCTAACAAATCGCCAGTTAGCAATGCCTTTACTTCGCCACCACCTAACTCAAATAATTGGATACCGATGGCTCGCAATTGGGCTGGTTTATAATCTTCTACTTTGCCAAGTGTGTGTAATATTTTGTGCTTTGATTTGCCCTCATCATTTCGATAGCTTTCTAAGATACGCAAATACGTGCCTGATGATTTTTTCTCTATCCGCAAAAATGACATACTGCAAAAATAGAGCGGATAAACTAATTATAAAAGCAACCAAAAAAAAATCGGCTCACTACAAATTTGAAAAAATAAAAACAAAACTCAATAAAATAAGGCGTTCTCAGTCATATTTTATGAAAAGGTGTCAAACTCGAGAGGCACACCAGAACAAGTGAGTACTAATAAAAAAAGCATCACAGGAAAATTTTTACTAGAAGAATTGTGATTTTTTTGTAGTAGTAAGAGTTATAGTAGTAATTCTCTCCATCAAAGTCACTTGGAAAGGACTCTGATGAGCACTCATATATGATAAAATATTCTTTTTGCTCAGAGTTCTCTTCGAGTAACTCTGAGTGGAACAGTGCTTTCTTTCCATTCCTCTCTATCAGAGTCACTTGTAAAAGGACTCTGATGAACACTCATATATGATAATATTCTTTTTGCGCAGAGTTCTCTTCGAGTAACTCTGAGTGGAACGGTGCTTTCTTTCCATTTCTCTCCATCAGAGTCACTTGTAAAAGGACTCTGATGAACACTCATGAAATTAGAACAAGTGCAAATGAGTAATGACTCAATGAAAAATAACTAGAAACTAATTGCCTTTTAAAATAGCTCTACTAATTACTAATTTCTGTATTTCAGAAGTACCTTCGCCAATAGTACACAACTTCGAATCTCTATAAAACTTTTCTACAGGAAAATCTTTAATATAGCCATATCCGCCAAAAATTTGTACCGCATCTGTAGCTACTCTAACAGCCACTTCTGATGCATAATATTTAGCATAAGCAGATTCTTTATTTATATTTTCGCCTCGCATAAACATATCGGCTGCTTGGAAAGTAAGTAATTTAGCAGCTTCTATCTGTGTAGCCATATCTGCCAACTTAAAAGCAATAGCTTGAAAATCGGCAATTGGTTTACCAAACTGCTCTCTTTCTTTTGCATATTTCACTGCTGCTTCATAAGCTCCAGTAGCAATACCCAAACTTAACGATGCTATAGAAATTCTACCACCATCTAAAATTTTCATGGCTTGTATAAAACCATCGCCAACATTTCCTAATACATTTTCTTCTGGTACTCTACAATCTTCAAAAATCATTTCAGCAGTTTCAGAGCAACGCATACCTAATTTGTTTTCTTTTTTGCCTCCTTTAAAACCAGCAGTACCTCTTTCTACAACAAAAGCAGTCATGCCTCTACTGTCTAATAACTCACCTGTTCGTGCAATAACAACTGCTACATTTCCAGAAATTCCATGCGTAATAAAATTCTTAGTACCATTAATTATCCATTCATTACCTTCTTTTCTAGCTACACATTTCATTCTTCCAGCATCAGAACCTGTATTTGGCTCTGTCAATCCCCACGCACCAATCCACTCTCCAGTTGCTAACTTAGGAATCCATTTTTGTTTTTGAGTTTCATTTCCAAACTTATAAATATGATTAGTACACAACGAATTATGAGCGGCAACAGATAAAGTAAGCGCTCCATCTACTTTGCCTAATTCTATAAGTGCTGTAATATATTCAAAATACCCAAAACCAAAACCACCTAAAGTTTCTGGAATTAAAATTCCCATTAATCCTAAGTGTCCTAATTCTTTTAAAGTTTCAATAGGAAAATACTGTTCTTCGTCCCACTGTAAGACATTCGGTCTAATGTGTTTTTCAGCAAAATCTCTTATTGTTTGCTGTATTAAAATTTGGTTTTCTGTTTGCTTAAAGTCCATGCTGCAAAGATAGCAGATTATTCATTAACTTTTAAATATGGTTTTAGTTTTTCAAATAAATCATCATCCATTGCATATAAGACTTTTGCATCATCTATACTGGTATACATCTTCACTTTTGTTCTGTAGTTAACAAACTGATAGGCTAACTTTGAGTTGATGTATGGATGTGCTTTAAAATCTTCTACTGTTGCTGTGCATATATTTATTTTTTTGACATTATTTATATCAGAAATTAAAAGATTTGGCATTAAACTTTGAAACAATGTATCTGAAATACCATATACTTCTTTTATTTGATTGATGGAATAAAAACCACCTAACTTTTCTCTAAACTTTACAATTCGTGCAGCATAAGTTTCACCTATTCCATATAGTGCTTTAAACTGTTCTTCATTGGCTTTATTAATATCTACTTTAATAGATTTAGCTTTGCTATAGTTCTTTTTATAATTAGAATTATTGTTATTATATCTATATGTAGAATAGTTTTTTGTTTGATAGTTTTTATTTATTGAATTAGAATATTTATTAGCATAGTATTCTTTATCTGCAGATTCTATCTCAGCAATTAATTGAGTATATTTTTTATTTGACTTTAATTCAGTATTATTTGATTTATTTAATATTAATCTAAGTGTTTTAGCTTTAAATAAGATTAAAATACCAATTAATATTGTAAGCAACAATATTGCATTTCTCTCATACTTTAAATATGGTGTAAATTGTTTCACAATATAAATATAATAAAAAAAGCCACCTTTTCAGGTGGCTTTAACTATTTTCTTAGATAAATATTAGTTACCTATTTTTTTCTCAATAGTTTGATTAACATTTCTAATTACGATTTCAACTCTTCTGTTACACCATAATCCTTCTTCAGTATCTTCAGCACATTTTGGTTGTTCTTCACCAAAACCTCTAGATGTTAATCTGTCTTTGCTAACACCAAGTTTAACCAATTGGTTAACTACTTCTTGAGCTCTATTTTTAGACAATGTTTTATTGTAGCTAGCAGCACCTCTAGTATCTGTATGTCCATCAATATAGAAAGAAGAACCTGATAATTTACTATTCATTACTTTAGCTGCATTTTCTATAATACTCATAGACTCAGAAGTTAGAGTAGATGAATTAGTATTAAATCTGATGTTTTTAAAATCAGCATTTAAACTCATAATAACATCATCAATTGGACAACCATCGTTAGAAGCTGGACCATATTTATCTGGACATTTATCATCAGAATTTTTAATACCATCTTTATCTCTATCATCATCAGGACAACCTAAAGACTCAATTGGACCAGGAACTGTAGGACATTTATCTTTAGCATCTACAACACCATCACCATCAGAATCTGGATTAGGACATCCACCAAATCTTGCTTCACCTTTTACATTAGGACAAGCATCTTTATAATCAGGAACGCCATCGCCATCGCTATCTGGACATCCGTTAAACTCAGCAACACCAGGAACTTCAGGACATTCGTCTTCGCTATCTTGAATACCATCACCGTCGCTATCTGGACAACCATTAAATTGCTCCAAACCAGCAACTGTAGGACATGCATCATCTAAGTCTGCAATACCATCACCATCAGTATCAACTAATACTACTGGCTCTTCAACTTTTGGCTCTTCAACTTCATCTCCTTTACCTAAGTCAACCATTAAACCAGCACCAAAAAAGATGTGATCTTCGTTATTTTTAATTCCAAAGTTATAACCACCATAAGTGTTTAATGCTACATTATTAGCTATTTTCCAGTTAATACCAGCACCAATTGGAATTCCAAATCCATTTAAATTTTGTTTAGTAATATTTTCTTCTGCCCAAGATCCTTGCAGTTTAGCAAAAATGTAAGGTGCAAAAGCACAGTTTTCTTTTAAAATATAACCATTGTTAAATTTATATGCAGCCGTTCCTGCATATAAAAGGTTATATTGGTTTGGAGCATAAGATGAAGTAGCATCAGTTTTTGTAGAAAAAGCATAAGACGCTAAGTCTAATCCTAGTGCTATTGATGAATTAAAATTTCTCCAAAAACCAATTCTTGGTCCAAAAGCAACTGGAGATTTAAAAGTCTGCAGTTTTTTATAATAAGGCGAATAAAAGTCTGCTACTTCCATTCCAAAACCTAATGACCACTTGCTGTTTCCAACAGCACTTTTGTTGTTTCTTACTGCATCTCCTTCTAACTTCTTTGCAAAAGTCATTTCTGCTAAGAAAACAGTAAGTGCTAACAATAATACAATTCCTTTTTTCATAAATATCAAATTAATTTAAATCGTTTAAATAGTATACCACGCAAAGGTAAGTAGTTTTTTTTTATTTTTTAATAAAAGTTAAAAATAGTTTCAAAATATGTTGAAAAGTTACTAATATCGCACTACAAAATCTTTAACCCAAATTACGCATTAGACTTTGTCATGAGAGAAAATTATACAAAATATTTACAAAGCACGGAATTTTTTTCACGGAAATGTAGTTTTAGCTACATTGAGTATAAAAAAATGAGTACTGAAGTAAATATAAAGTAGAATTTTTTCGGAATAAATTTCTAATGCGTAATTTGGGTTTAATATCATAAAGATATGGGAAATTTTAGCGAAATTGTAACAATATCATTAGTCCTCTTTGCCATAATTGATATTCTTGGCTCTGTACCTGTCATCCTTGATCTTAAAAAAAGCGTTGGTCATGTTGATGCTCAATTTGCTACGCTCATTTCTGGTGCCATAATGATTATTTTCTTGTTTACTGGAGATTTATTATTAAAACTTGTAGGTATTGACATTAATTCATTTTCCATTGCTGGTGCAATTGTTATTTTTCTAATAGGACTAGAAATGACACTTAATCGCAATATTTTTAAACCAGGAGCAAGTAGTCCAAAAAGCAGTTCTGTTGTACCAATTGCATTCCCTATGATTGCTGGAGCAGGAACATTAACTACTTTACTATCACTAAAGGCACAATACAATACTATAAACATTTTAATTGCTGTGTTTATTAATTTGGTTATAATTTTTTTAGTTATTAAATTTATACCGAAGATTGAGCGAATTTTAGGTGATACTGGAATTAGTATTCTAAGGAAAGTTTTTGGAATAATACTTTTGTCTATTGCTATTAAAATTTTCTCAAGTAATATTTATTTGATATCTAACAGTATAAAATAATTTTAACAGAATAAAAAGTTTAAGAATGAAGAACAATTACCTGCAATTAATTTGCATGATTTTAATTTTTGCATTAAAATCTGCAACAGCCCAAACAACAAACACTATCAACTACCAAACCATTTTGAGAGATGCTAGTGGAAACCCAAAATCTAATCTCACTGTAAAGTTTAGGTTTACTATAACAGAAAATAGCAATGCGATTTTCACTGAAGAACAATCGCTAACCTCTAATGCATTTGGTTTAATTACTACAAAAATTGGCACTCAAAATTCAAGCGACTGGTCTACTATAAACTGGTCAAATGGCAATGAGAAAAATCTTTTATTAGAAGTTGACGAAACTAATACAGGAAGTAGTTATGTTAGTTTGTCAAATACAACACTAGTAAGTGTACCTTATAGTTTACATGCTAACAAAGCAAGTTCTATTGAAAATTTCCCTATTGATTTATCTAGTTTACCTACTAGTGGACAGGTTTTGAAATGGGATGGTACTAACTGGACACCTAGCACTGATTTACAATCTGCTGGTGGTGCTACTTATTCTGCTGGTACTGGTATTGCTATTTCGGCTGGTAATGTTATTTCTAATACTGGCGACACGAATGCTAGTGACGATATTACTACTTCGTCTACTGCTGGTGGTGACATTACTGGTACTTTCTCAAACTTACAAATTGGTGCGAATGCTATTGGTACTAATGAGATTGCTAATGGTAGTATTACTGCTGCCGATATTGCGAGTGGTGTAATTCCTACTGCTCTTCCTCCTAGTGGTTCTGCTGGTGGCGATTTAACTGGTACTTATCCTAATCCAACTATTGCAGCTAATGCTATTGGTTCTAGTGAAATAACTGATGGTAGTATTACTGCTGCCGATATTGCAAGTGGTGTAATTCCTACTGCTCTTCCTCCTAGTGGTTCTGCTGGTGGTGATTTGACTGGCACTTATCCTAATCCAACTATTGCAGCTAATGCTATTGGTTCTAGTGAAATAACTGATGGTAGTATTACTGCTGCTGATATTGCTAGTGGTGTAATTCCTACTGCTCTTCCTCCTAGTGGTTCTGCTGGTGGTGATTTAACTGGTACTTACCCTAATCCAAATGTGGTAAAAATTCAAGGAAATGCTGTTAGTGCTACTGCTCCTACTAGTGGACAGGTTTTAAAATGGGATGGTACTAACTGGATCCCTAGCACTGATTTACAATCTACTGGTGGTGCTACTTATTCTGCTGGTACTGGTATTGCTATTTCTGCTGGTAATGTTATTTCTAATACTGGCGACACGAATGCTAGTGATGATATTACTACTTCGTCTACTGCTGGTGGTGACATTAGTGGTACTTTCTCAAACTTACAAATTGGTGCGAATACTATTGGTACTAATGAAATTACTAATGGTAGCATTACTGCTGCTGATATTGCGAGTGGTGTAATTCCTACTGCTCTTCCTCCTAGTGGTTCTGCTGGTGGTGATTTAACTGGTACTTATCCTAATCCAAATGTAGTTAAGTTACAAGGGAATGCTGTTAGTGCTACAGCTCCTACTAATGGACAGGTTTTAAAATGGGATGGTACTAATTGGACGCCTAGTACGGATTTACAATCTGCTGGTGGTGCTACTTATTCTGCTGGTACTGGTATTTCCATTTCTGCTGGTAATGTTATTTCTAATACAGGCGACACGAATGCTAGTGACGATATTACTACTTCGTCTACGGCTGGTGGTGACATTAGTGGAACTTTCTCTAACTTACAAATTGGTGCTAATACTATTGGTACTAATGAGATTGCTAATGGTAGTATTACTGCCGCCGATATTGCGAGTGGTGTAATTCCTACCTCACTTCCTCCTAGTGGTACTGCTGGTGGTGATTTAACTGGTACCTATCCTAATCCAACTATTGCAGCTAATGCTATTGGTTCTAGTGAAATAACTGATGGTAGTATTACTGCTGCTGATATTGCGAGTGGCGTAATTCCTACTTCACTTCCTCCTAGTGGTTCTGCTGGTGGTGATTTGAATGGCACTTACCCTAATCCAAATGTGGTAAAAATTCAAGGAAATGCTGTTAGTGCTACTGCTCCTACTAGTGGACAAGTTTTAAAATGGAATGGTTCTAGCTGGACACCTAGCACTGATGCTGGTACAACATATACTGCAGGCACAGGTATTTCAATCTCTGGAACAACTATCTCTAATACAGGTGATGTCAGTTCAACTAATGAAATTCAATCTTTATCTATCTCTGGAACTTCTTTAAGTATTTCTGGAGGGAATAGTGTAACACTACCAACGGGTACTACATATATTGCTGGTACTGGAATTTCTATTTCTGGTTCTACTATTACTAATACTGGTGACACGAATGCTAGTGATGACATTACTACTTCGTCTACTGCTGGTGGTGACATTAGTGGTACTTTCTCAAACTTACAAATTGGTGCGAATACTATTGGTACTAATGAAATTACGAATGGTAGCATTACTGCTGCTGATATTGCTAGTGGTGTAATTCCTACTGCTCTTCCTCCTAATGGTTCTGCTGGTGGTGATTTGACTGGTACTTATCCGAATCCAACTTTAACTACAACTGGAGTTACTGCTGGAACTTATGGAAGTGCTACTGCAATTCCAATAATAACTGTTGATGCAAAAGGTAGAGTTACTAATGTTGATTCTGTAATTCTAACTAGTAGTGGTGCTGTTGGCGTAAGCTGTGGTGCTGAGATGACAAGTAATCAAACATTTGCAAATAATACATTGAGTACTGTTAATTTTAATTCTGAAGTTTGGGATGATGGTAGTGCTTTTAATACTACCAATAAAAGTTTTACTGCACCAACTAGTGGTGTATATAGTTTTGATGTTTCTATAAACTGGGAAGCACTGTATGGTAAAGTTACACTTCAAGCAAAAGTTGGTTCTACAGTAAAAAGAACAAGTATTGATAATGTTCCATATCTTCAAGCATTTACACAGAAAATGAGTTTCGTATTAAAATTAAATGCTGGAGATGTTGTTACTTTTGAAGCAAAACAAGAATCGCCTAGTAGTAAAAATATTATTGCAGGAAGTGGTTCTTACTTAAATGCAAGTAAAGTATATTAATCTATAATATCAATCTGTAATTCATCTATTATTTGATTGATACTATATAAATTAAACTCCGAAATATTGCTCTGAAAATTATTTACAATAGAGCGGTATTTCGGATTTTTTATAAATAATTCTAAAAGCTTTTGTTTGAGTTTATCTTCAAGCCAAAGCTTTTTTTGTTGATGTTTATTATACTCTAATTTATCATTTTTTATAAGATAATTAAAATATAAATCAATACTATCTATAACTGAATTGATATTATTATTAGTTAGTGCATCTGTTTGTAGTATAGGTATATTCCAAAAATCGTACTTTGGTTGTAATAAATGTAATGCTTGTTTTAGTTGATTGCTTGTTGTCTTAATTTGTAATTTATCCGAATTATCTATTTTATTAATAATTACAGCATCTACAATTTCCATAATACCTCGTTTAATGCCTTGCAATTCATCGCCAGTGTTACTAACAATAATCATCAACACCATATCAACTAAGTTTTGAATGTCGGTTTCTGATTGACCTACACCTACACTTTCTACAAAAATGTAATCAAAACCAAAAATATCGCATAGCAGAATTGTTTCGTAAGAAGTACTTTTTAAACCACCTAAAAAATTTTGCGATGCAGAACTTCTTATATAAGCATTATCATCGTTTACTAAATCGACCATTCTTGTTTTATCTGCTAGAATACTTCCTTTGTTTTTAAAACTTGAAGGATCAACAGTTAATACTGCAATACTATTTTGTTGTGCTAATAAAGTCTTTCCTAATGCATTGATAAACGAACTTTTTCCTACACCAGGAATTCCTGTAATACCAACAACTTTTGCTTTTCTTTCTTGTTGTAAACAAAAATCTATAATTTCTTCTGCAATAAGAATATCTGTTGCTAAGTTACTCTCTAATAGTGTTATCGTTTGACTTAAAATAACTTTGTCTTTTTTTAAAATGCCATCTATATAATATGTAGATAATTTATTATTCAATATGATATAATTGTTTCATAGTAATATACGCCATTAATCCAGCACCTAATGACAAACAACTTTCATCTACATCAAAGGTTGGTGTATGAATTCCTGAAGTAATTCCTTTTACTTCATTTCTGGTTCCCAATCTATAAAAACAGGCAGGTACTTGTTGAGAATAAAACGCAAAATCTTCTGCTGTCATTCTAACTGGAAGCTCTTCAACATTTTCTTCACCTAAATATTCAATAGCACTTTGATTAGCCAATTCAGTCAAATCATCATCATTTTTTAAGAAAGGATAACCGTCTTGAATATCAATTTCTACAACCAAACCAAAACTTTGAACTATTGCTTCCGTAATTTCAACAATTCTTTCTTTGGCTTTAGCTCTCCAAGCTTCATCAAAAGTTCTTAGTGTTCCTTCTAGTTTTACTTCAGACGGAATAATGTTTGTAGCACCTTCTGCAATAAATTTTCCAATAGTTAAAACCGTAGGCATGGTTGGATTATTATTTCTACTAACTATTTGTTGCAAACTAACTACCAATTGCGAAGCACATAAAACAGTATCTGCTGTAAGTTGTGGCATTGCACCATGACCACCTTCACCTTTTATAGTAATATAAATTTCATCACAAGATGCCATAGCAATTCCTTTTCTAAAAGCTACTTTTCCAACTTCTAACTGTGGATACACATGCTGTCCGACTATATTTTCTACTGTTGGATTTTCTAAAACACCTGCTTTAATTAGTATAGAAGCTCCTCCAGGCAATTTTTCTTCTGCTGGTTGAAAAATACATTTTACAGTTCCTTCAAAATCGTTTTTCAGTTGATGCAAAATATCAATAGCACCTAACAAACATGTTGTATGTACATCATGACCACAAGCATGCATTACGCCTTTATTTACAGAACAATAATCAACTTCATTTTCTTCTACAATAGGCAAGGCATCAATATCTGCTCTTAAAGCAATCGTTTTTTTTGTTGGATTTTTTCCTTCAATCAACACAACAATACCATTGCCACCAATATTATTTTGATACGATACGCCAATTTTATCTAACTGCTCTGTTAAATATTTTGCAGTATTCGTTTCTTCAAACGACAACTCAGGATGTTGATGTAAATATCGTCTAATATCAACTAATTCTGCTTGTTTTTGATTCGCTAAGTCTTGTATTTTATTTTTGATGGCAAACATTTTATTGGTTACGCTTGTTTTAAATTTTAAAGGTTAAATTTACTAAACCAATTGGAAAAATAAATTTAAATAGTGTTTTATTATGGATAAATATGATTTAATTGTACTTGGTGCTGGACCTGGTGGTTATGTTGCAGCGATTAGAGCAGCTCAGCTTGGATTGAAAACAGCAATTGTTGAAAAAGAAAATTTAGGTGGTGTTTGTTTAAATTGGGGTTGTATTCCTACAAAAGCATTATTAAAATCGGCTCAAGTGTATGATTATATTCATCATGCTGAAAGCTATGGATTTAATGCAGTCGATATTGCTATTAACTTTCCAGAGATCATCAATAGAAGCAGAAGTGTTGCCAACAAAATGAGTAAAGGAATAGAGTATTTAATGAAAAAAAATAAAATAGATACTTATAATGCATATGGCAAATTATTACCTGGAACTAAGATTGAAATTACTGCTGATGATGGTACTATTGATATTCTTTCTGCTAAAAATATCATCATAGCAACTGGAAGCAAAGCTAAAGAAATTCCATCGCTACCTATTAATCAAAAAAATATTATTAATTACAGAAAAGCAATGACACTAGAAACATTGCCTAAAACTATGGTTGTAGTTGGAGCTGGTGCTATTGGTGTAGAATTTGCTTATTTCTATCAAACATTGGGAACTACTGTAACACTAGTAGAGTTTTTCGATCAAATTTTACCAAATGAAGATGCTGAAGTAAGTACTGCATTACAGAAAAAATTTACGAAACACGGCATGCAAGTTTTAACTTCTTCAAAAGTATTATCTTCTAATATTATTGATGGAAAAGTAGAATTACAAGTTAACACACCTAAAGGCAATGAAGTTATTGTAGCAGATATTGTATTGTCTGCTATTGGCATAGATTATAATATTGATAATATTGGATTGGAAATGTGTGGTATTGAAACAGAATATCGCAAAATAAAAACCAATGCTTTTTATCAAACCAATATTGATAATATATATGCTATTGGAGATATTGTTAAAGGACCAGCTTTAGCTCATGTTGCAAGTGCGGAAGGAATTGTAGCAGCAGAACACATCGCTAATAAAAATCCACAGGCAATTAATTACAATAATATTCCAAGTTGTACTTATTGTTCTCCTGAAGTTGCCAGCGTTGGCTATACTGAAAAACAATGTAAAGAAAAAGGTATAGATTATACTATTGGCAAGTTTCCTTATACAGCTAGTGGAAAAGCACAAGCCAGCGGAAAACCAGATGGTTTTGTCAAAGTTATCGTAGATAAAAAATACGATGAAATTTTAGGCGTTCATATTATTGGCGATAATGCTACTGAAATGATAGCAGAAATAGTAGTTGCTCGAAACTTAGAAGCTACAGGAAAGTCAATATTGCACAGTATTCATCCACATCCAACTATGAGTGAAGCCATTATGGAAGCATTTGCAGATGCTTATAAAGAAGCTATTCACATATAATTTTTTTATTATTAATAATTAATATTACAATCTAAATACCTTTCTGAATTTATTTTAGAATCTCTTACAAGAATAGACTCCGTTCCGAAATTCGGAACAAGTTCGGAGAGATTATCCTATTTTAAATTGAATTATAGTAGAACTAATGTTTCACTATAATTGGTTTAGTGATTAATCCATCGTCTCCAATTAATCGTACAAAATATAGTCCATCTGCAAGCTGATTATTATTAATTTTAATAATATTATTACCTTGAACTATTTGATGCTTCTCTTCTATAATTAATCTGCCTTCATCTGTAATAATCTCTAATACTATATCTCTATTTTTATTAGAATTAATCGCTATCTGGAATTGTCCATTATTTGGATTAGGATAAAGGTTCAAGTTCAAACTATTACTATTATATACAATAATCGTTAGATTAACATTTATCGTATCTGATTTTTCAGAAACACATAAGTTATTTGCAGTTACTTCTACTTGATAAGCACCATTTTCGTCGATAGGCAAAAACGGCGTATTGGTGGTAGTATATACAACACCATCTTTGTACCATGTATAATTAACACCTGCACTTCCATTTACAAATAGCGTATCATTGGTTGTATTTATTACTAGTGTTGGCGTAGCTGGACTCGCTAAAACAACAACAGTAATTGTTAGTGTATCTGTAATACTACTACATGCTTGTCTATTAGCATACAAAGTGTAGGTAGTTGTAACACTCGGACTAACTGTTATATTATTTCCAGTTTCACTAGTACTCCAAACATAATTTATACCGTACTCGCCATATAAAATTACTGATTCTCCTGAACATATATTATTATTAGTTGCATTTATTGTAACTGCTTGACTCGTCATAAAACTCACATAAAATCTAACAATAGAATCACAACCATTAATTGTTGTATAGTACTGAACATGCCAACCTGTATCATTTGGATTGCAGGATAAATTATCTTGAATTAATGTAGTATCATAAATTGGATTGAGTGTAGTAATTGTAGTAACGATACTATCGCAACCTTGTATCGTTTGTAAGTTCTGTACTTGTGTGCCTACACTACTTGCATTACAGGTTGTAGCATAAATGGTATCATTATAACTTGCATTGAGTGTCGTAATTGTAGTAATAATACTATCGCAACCTTGTGTTGTTTGTAGTGAATCTATCGTTGTGCCTACACTATTTGTATCGCATGTTGTAGTATATAATACTGTATTATATGTTGGATTGATTGTTATTATCGTAGTAATGATACTATCGCAACCTTGTGATGTCATTAGGTTTTGTACTTGTGTTCCTACACTACTTGCATTACAGGTTGTAGCATAAATCGTATCATTATAACTTGCATTCAGTGTCGTGATTGTAGTAACGATGCTGTCGCAACCTTGTGAAGTTTGTAGATTCTGTACTTGTGTTCCTACACTACTTGAATTACATGTCGTAGCATAAATCGTATCATTATAGCTTGCACTCAGTGTCGTAATTGTAGTAATAACACTATCGCAACCTTGTGTCGTTTGTAAGTTTTGTACTTGTGTTCCTGCACTGCTTGCATTACAGGTCGTAGCATAAATGGTATCATCATAACTTGCATTGAGTGTTGTAATTGTAGTAATGATACTATCGCAACCTTGTGAAGTTTGTAAGTTTTGTACTTGTGTGCCTACATTACTTGAATTACAGGTCGTAGCATAAATCGTATCATTATAACTTGCATTCAGTGTCGTGATTGTAGTAACGATGCTGTCGCAACCTTGTGAAGTTTGTAAGTTTTGTACTTGTGTTCCTACATTACTTGAATTACAGGTCGTAGTATAAATCGTATCATTATAACTTGCATTCAGTGTCGTGATTGTAGTAACGATGCTGTCGCAACCTTGTGAAGTTTGTAAGTTTTGTACTTGTGTGCCTACATTTGTTGCATTACAAGTTGTAGCATAAATCGTATCATTATAACTTGCATTGAGTGTCGTAATTGTTGTAATGATACTATCGCAACCTTGTGTCGTTTGTAAGTTCTGTACTTGTGTGCCTACATTACTTGAATTACAAGTTGTAGCATAAATCGTATCATTATAACTTGCATTGAATGTCGTAATTGTAGTAATAATACTATCGCAACCTTGTGAAGTTTGTAAATTTTGTACTTGTGTACCTACGCTACTTGAATTACATGTCGTAGCATAAATCGTATCATTATAACTTGCATTCAGTGTCGTGATTGTAGTAATAATACTATCGCAACCTTGTGTCGTTTGTAAGTTTTGTACTTGTGTTCCTACGCTACTTGCATTACATGTTGTAGCATAAATCGTATCATTATAACTTGCATTCAGTGTCGTGATTGTTGTAACGATACTATCGCAACCTTGTGTCGTTTGTAAGTTTTGTACTTGTGTGCCTACATTTGTTGCATTACAAGTTGTAACATATATCGTATCATTATAACTTGCATTGAGTGTCGTAATTGTTGTAATGATACTATCGCAACCTTGTGTCGTTTGTAAGTTCTGTACTTGTGTGCCTACATTACTTGAATTACAAGTTGTAGCATAAATCGTATCATTATAACTTGGATTCAGTGTTGTAATCGTAGTAATGATGCTATCGCAACCTTGTGAAGTTTGTAAGTTCTGTACTTGTGTTCCTACATTTGATGCATTACATGTTGTAGCATAAATCGTATCATTATAACTTGGATTCAGTGTTGTAATCGTAGTAATGATACTATCGCAACCTTGTGAAGTTTGTAAGTTTTGTACTTGTGTTCCTACATTTGATGCATTACATGTTGTAGCATAAATCGTATCATTATAACTTGCATTGAGTGTCGTGATTGTAGTAATAACACTATCGCAACCTTGTGTCGTTTGTAAGTTCTGTACTTGTGTTCCTACATTTGTTGCATTACAAGTTGTAGCATATATCGTATCATCATAACTTGGACTCAGTGTCGTGATTGTTGTAACGATACTATCGCAACCTTGTGAAGTTTGTAGATTTTGTACTTGTGTGCCTACACTACCTGAATTACATGTTGTAGCATAAATTGTATCATTATAACTTGCATTGAGTGTCGTGATTGTAGTAATGATGCTATCGCAACCTTGTGAAGTTTGTAAGTTTTGTACTTGTGTTCCTACATTTGATGCATTACATGTTGTAGCATAAATCGTATCATTATAACTTGGATTCAGTGTTGTAATCGTAGTAATGATACTATCGCAACCTTGCGAAGTTTGTAAGTTCTGTACTTGTGTTCCTACATTACTTGAATTACATGTCGTAGCATATATCGTATCATTATAACTTGCATTCAGTGTCGTGATTGTTGTAACGATACTATCGCAACCTTGTGAAGTTTGTAGATTTTGTACTTGTGTTCCTACACTACCTGAATTACATGTTGTAGCATAAATGGTATCATTATAACTTGGACTCAGTGTTGTGATTGTAGTAACAATACTATCGCAACCTTGTGTCGTTTGTAAGTTTTGTACTTGTGTTCCTACACTACTTGCATTACAGGTTGTAGCATAAATGGTATCATTATAACTTGCATTCAGTGTCGTAATTGTAGTAATGATACTATCGCAACCTTGTGTCGTTTGTAAGTTTTGTACTTGTGTTCCTACACTACTTGCATTACAGGTTGTAGCATAAATGGTATCATTATAACTTGCATTCAGTGTCGTAATTGTAGTAATGATACTATCGCAACCTTGTGTCGTTTGTAAGTTTTGTACTTGTGTTCCTACACTACCTGAATTACATGTTGTAGCATAAATGGTATCATTATAACTTGGACTCAGTGTTGTGATTGTAGTAACAATACTATCGCAACCTTGTGTCGTTTGTAAGTTTTGTACTTGTGTGCCTACATTTGTTGCATTACAAGTTGTAGCATATATCGTATCATTATAACTTGCATTGAGTGTCGTGATTGTAGTAATAACACTATCGCAACCTTGTGTCGTTTGTAAGTTTTGTACTTGTGTTCCTACATTTGTTGCATTACAAGTTGTAGCATATATCGTATCATCATAACTTGGACTCAGTGTCGTGATTGTTGTAACGATACTATCGCAACCTTGTGAAGTTTGTAGATTTTGTACTTGTGTGCCTACACTACCTGAATTACATGTTGTAGCATAAATGGTATCATTATAACTTGCATTGAGTGTCGTGATTGTTGTAATAATACTATCGCAACCTTGTGAAGTTTGTAAGTTTTGTACTTGTGTTCCTACATTTGATGCATTACATGTTGTAGCATAAATCGTATCATTATAACTTGGATTCAGTGTTGTAATCGTAGTAATGATACTATCGCAACCTTGTGAAGTTTGTAAGTTTTGTACTTGTGTGCCTACACTACTTGCATTGCATGTCGTAGCATAAATCGTATCATCATAACTTGCATTGAGTGTCGTGATTGTTGTAACGATACTATCGCAACCTTGTGTCGTTTGTAGATTTTGTACTTGTGTTCCTGCACTGCTTGCATTACAGGTCGTAGCATAAATGGTATCATTATAACTTGGACTCAGTGTTGTGATTGTAGTAATGATGCTATCGCAACCTTGTGTCGTTTGTAAGTTTTGTACTTGTGTTCCTGCATTACTTGAATTACAGGTCGTAGCATAAATGGTATCATTATAACTTGGACTCAGTGTTGTGATTGTAGTAACAATACTATCGCAACCTTGTGAAGTTTGTAAGTTTTGTACTTGTGTGCCTACATTTGATGCATTACATGTTGTAGCATAAATCGTATCATTATAACTTGCATTGAGTGTCGTGATTGTAGTAATAACACTATCGCAACCTTGTGTCGTTTGTAAGTTCTGTACTTGTGTTCCTACATTTGTTGCATTACAAGTTGTAGCATATATCGTATCATCATAACTTGGACTCAGTGTCGTGATTGTTGTAACGATACTATCGCAACCTTGTGAAGTTTGTAGATTTTGTACTTGTGTGCCTACACTACCTGAATTACATGTTGTAGCATAAATTGTATCATTATAACTTGCATTGAGTGTCGTGATTGTAGTAATGATGCTATCGCAACCTTGTGAAGTTTGTAAGTTTTGTACTTGTGTTCCTACATTTGATGCATTACATGTTGTAGCATAAATCGTATCATTATAACTTGGATTCAGTGTTGTAATCGTAGTAATGATACTATCGCAACCTTGCGAAGTTTGTAAGTTCTGTACTTGTGTTCCTACATTACTTGAATTACATGTCGTAGCATATATCGTATCATTATAACTTGCATTCAGTGTCGTGATTGTTGTAACGATACTATCGCAACCTTGTGAAGTTTGTAGATTTTGTACTTGTGTTCCTACACTACCTGAATTACATGTTGTAGCATAAATTGTATCATTATAACTTGCATTGAGTGTCGTAATTGTAGTAATGATACTATCGCAACCTTGTGAAGTTTGTAGATTTTGTACTTGTGTTCCTACACTACCTGAATTACATGTTGTAGCATAAATGGTATCATTATAACTTGGACTCAGTGTTGTGATTGTAGTAACAATACTATCGCAACCTTGTGTCGTTTGTAAGTTTTGTACTTGTGTTCCTACACTAGTTGCATTACATGTTGTAGCATATATCGTATCATTATAACTTGCATTGAGTGTCGTGATTGCAGTAATGATACTATCGCAACCTTGTGAAGTTTGTAAATTTTGTACTTGTGTACCTACATTACTTGAATTACATGTTGTAGCATATATCGTATCATCATAACTTGCATTGAGTGTCGTAATTGTAGTAATAATACTATCGCAACCTTGTGTCGTTTGTAAGTTCTGTACTTGTGTTCCTACACTAGTTGCATTACATGTTGTAGCATATATCGTATCATTATAACTTGTATTCAGTGTCGTAATTGTAGTAATAATACTATCGCAACCTTGTGAAGTTTGTAGGTTCTGTACTTGTGTGCCTACACTACTTGCATTACATGTTGTAGCATATATCGTATCATTATAACTTGCATTGAGTGTCGTGATTGCAGTAATGATACTATCGCAACCTTGTGAAGTTTGTAGGTTCTGTACTTGTGTGCCTGCACTGCTTGCATTACAGGTCGTAGCATAAATGGTATCATTATAACTTGGACTCAGTGTTGTAATCGTAGTAACGATACTATCACAACCTTGTGTCGTTTGTAAGTTTTGTACTTGTGTGCCTGCACTGCTTGCATTACAGGTCGTAGCATAAATCGTATCGTTATAGCTTGCACTCAGTGTTGTGATTGTAGTAATAACACTATCGCAACCTTGTGAAGTCGTTAGATTTTGTACTTGTGTTCCTACATTACTACTATTACAAGTTGTAGCATAAATGGTGTCATTATAACTTGGATTCAGTGTCGTGATTGTTGTAATGATGCTATCGCAACCTTGTGTCGTTTGTAAGTTCTGTACTTGTGTGCCTACACTACTTGAATTACAGGTCGTAGCATAAATGGTATCATTATAACTTGCATTCAGTGTCGTGATTGTAGTAATGATACTATCGCAACCTTGTGTCGTTTGTAGATTTTGTACTTGTGTTCCTACACTACTTGCATTACAGGTTGTAGCATAAATGGTATCATTATAACTTGCATTCAGTGTTGTAATCGTAGTAATGATACTATCGCATGCTTGTAAAGTTTGTAAGTTCTGTACTTGTGTTCCTACGCTACTTGAATTACATGTTGTAGCATAAATCGTATCGTTATAGCTTGGACTCAGTGTTGTGATTGTAGTAATGATACTATCGCAACCTTGTGAAGTTTGTAGATTTTGTACTTGTGTGCCTACACTGCTTGAATTACAAGTTGTAGCATAAATGGTATCATTATAACTTGCATTCAGTGTCGTGATTGTAGTAATAATACTATCGCAACCTTGTGAAGTTTGTAGATTCTGTACTTGTGTTCCTACATTTGTTGCATTACAAGTTGTAGCATATATCGTATCATCATAACTTGGACTCAGTGTCGTGATTGTTGTAACGATACTATCGCAACCTTGTGAAGTTTGTAGATTTTGTACTTGTGTGCCTACACTACCTGAATTACATGTTGTAGCATAAATTGTATCATTATAACTTGCATTGAGTGTCGTGATTGTTGTAATAATACTATCGCAACCTTGTGAAGTTTGTAAGTTTTGTACTTGTGTTCCTACATTTGATGCATTACATGTTGTAGCATAAATCGTATCATTATAACTTGGATTCAGTGTTGTAATCGTAGTAATGATACTATCGCAACCTTGTGAAGTTTGTAGGTTCTGTACTTGTGTGCCTACACTACTTGCATTACATGTTGTAGCATATATCGTATCATTATAACTTGCATTGAGTGTCGTGATTGCAGTAATGATACTATCGCAACCTTGTGAAGTTTGTAGGTTCTGTACTTGTGTTCCTACACTACCTGAATTACATGTTGTAGCATAAATGGTATCATTATAACTTGGACTCAGTGTTGTGATTGTAGTAACAATACTATCGCAACCTTGTGTCGTTTGTAAGTTTTGTACTTGTGTTCCTACACTACTTGCATTACATGTTGTAGCATAAATCGTATCATTATAACTTGGATTCAGTGTTGTAATCGTAGTAATGATACTATCGCAACCTTGTGAAGTTTGTAGATTTTGTACTTGTGTGCCTACACTGCTTGAATTACAAGTTGTAGCATAAATGGTATCATTATAACTTGCATTCAGTGTCGTGATTGTAGTAATAATACTATCGCAACCTTGTGAAGTTTGTAGATTCTGTACTTGTGTTCCTACATTACTTGAATTACATGTTGTAGCATAAATGGTACTATTATATGTTGGTGCAACATTAATAGTTATAGCAACACAAGTACTTGGAGTAACACATCCCCCTTCGCCTCTTACAAAATAAGTAGTAGTAGTATTTGGTGTTACTTTAAAAGAATTGGTTGTAGTAGAATCAATCAATGTTCCTCCACAAGAGCCACTATAAATTTTCCAAGCTGTAGCATCATTAAGCAAACCTGTTATAGTTATTGTAGCAGTATCTTGACTGCAAACAGTTGAATTAGCCGTATTTAATACGGGAACACTTGGATTAGTACAAGCAGGATTCACATATACTGTATAATCCTCTACATCGCCAACCCAATTCTCATCACAAACAGATCCTGCTAAATCTGCATCTGCAACCATTCTCATTCTTAAAGGTGTATTTAAAATAGCAGTAGTTGGAATAGTAATATTTTGAGTAAATGTTTGTGAAGTGTATGCTCCAGGTGTGGTAAGCACTATGCTCATCACTTTTTCAGTAGCCGTAAATGTTCCACTATTATTATAATCAATATAGACATCTGCATTTTCATTATAAGCAGTATTGCAATTAAGTGTTAAAGACATAGGATAAGTATTGCTCACCTTAACTGTTGCGACCTGATTACAAGAATAATCTGTATAAGCATAATTTCCATAAGAAGAAGTATTGCTATTTATACCAGCAAATACTACTTTAGAAACTGAATATCCATAATTATCTTCGTTTGTAGAAGTTGGAATGCATGCCGTTGTAGGAGCTACTGCTGTTATAGTAATTTTATTATTCAGAATAATAGTATCTGCACCATAGCTATTCGTTACAATATAAGTAATTGTATATATTCCTGTATTTGTAAAAGTTATTGTTGGATTTTGTAATGTAGAAATGATTGGTGGATTGATGCCATTATCAAATTTCCAAGAAAAAGAGATGCCAGACCAAGAAGTATTTTGATAAGTATTAGGAATACACGCAGAGTTATCATAAAATTTAATAGCAGTGCCTGCACATCCACCATATCCATCAGCTAAAATATCTGCAATTGGAGCAGCAGATGGAAGGAGTGCATTACTAGAAAGAAAAGAAGCTCTTGTTCCCGTTAAGGCATTTCGCATGCGTGTAGTTTGATTTGCTGTAAATTCGGATTGACAAGCATCAGAAGAATAATCCATATAATTATGGATAAATAAACTGGTAGAAGAACTTGGAGAAGTACAAGTATTGGTAGCTACAACACAATCGGAACTGCTTCTTTTATGTGGTGGTGTATCAGCACAGCAATCGCCTTGACCAGAACCACAACCATTGGTTACTGGAGGACAAGAGCTTCCACCTCCATCGCCTTCGAATGTATGATAAAGATTAAAAGCATGACCTAATTCGTGTGTAAGTGTAGTACTTGCACTATTTTTAAAATTACAATATAGTTCTACCATACCATCAATAGTATTACCATGATTAGCTGCTAAATAAGCATAACCTTGATAACCAGCACCACATTCGTTATTATCTAATTCTGAAATTAAATATATATTATAATATTCTTCTGGATTCCATCTACTTAAACTTTTTAGTTGAGCATCACTCATTCCATTAGCATTGTCGACATTAACACCAAAATTCATATATTTAGAATATCCTGACATATTAAAACGAACAATTCCATTGGTACAGTTTCCATTTGGGTCTCTCACTGCTAAGGCAAATTCAATTTCTACATCTGTACCTGTACTATTTCCCCAAGAGCCGTTTAGAGCTCTAAACCTTTCATTTAAAGATTTAATGCCTAATTTAATTTCTTCATCAGAAATATTTGTTCCTACGCCAACTGCTTCTCCTTTGTGCATAACATGAACAACGACCGGAACTCTGTATAAAGTAGCACTAACTTTATAAGCTGGATTTTGAGTAATTTTTAGTAACTGCTTCTCAAAATCATCTTGCTTTTGTTTTAGTGCGGGATTAGCATCGAATGCCTTTTGATTTAAAATGGCGGAAGCACATTTATCTTTTGAGTTAGATAAATTACTTTTTGTAGACAAGTTTTTATCTATTAAAGATTGAGCATTTATTGTATTTAAGCTTATTAAAAATACACAAAGATATGCTAACAAAAGGGTATGGTTTTGGGTCATTCTGTTGTTTTATAAATTAAAAATAAAAAAAAAGGTGAGCTTTTACCCACCTTTTCTTAAAAAAAGTTAATATTTTTTCACTTAACTATCAATGGCTTAGTTGCAATACCATCTTCACCCACCATGTTTATTGTATAGATTCCTTTTGCTAAATTATTTACATTAATATTAAATATATTTTTTCCTTTTACTATAGATAAATTTTGTAGATAAATTTGTTTACCAGACATATCATATATATTTAGGCGAACTTGTTCTATTTTATTTGCATTAAATTCTATATTAAAATTCCCACTATTTGGATTTGGATAAATAGATAAATAATTACTTAAATTATTAGTTTTAATTGCAGTTAATGTTACAGTTAGTGTATTGGAAGAATTAGACTCACACCCATTATTTGCTACTTTAACAGTGTATACTCCATTTTTATTTGCTACAAGATAAGGAACTGATGTACTTGTTTCATAAATACCATTAATATACCAATTATAGTTTGTTCCTGTACTGCCTGTAATATAAATTGAATCGCTAGTAGCACTTTGAGTTATGGTAGGTGCGGCAGGAACTTCATTTACAGTTACTTGATATGAAGCATTATTACTTAAACTACAACCTGAAAGTGTACCTGTTACAGAGTATGAAGTTGTTGTTGTTGGATTAACCGTTATTGAAGTTCCTGTAGAAGCATCGCTCCAAAAATATTCATTAGCACCACTTGCTGTAAGTGTAATTGATTGACCTTCGCAGATTGCAGTAGCAACAGATGGCGTAATAGTAACTGTTGGAGCTGTATTTGTAACTGTAACTGTAGCAGTCATTATATCAGAAGGACAATCATTAGCTGTTCCTGTTACTGTATAGTTAGTTGTTGATGTTGGACTTACATTAATAGTATTTCCTGTTTCACTTGTACTCCAATTATAAGTTGTTGCACCACTTGCTGTTAGCGTAGCCGTTTGTCCATTACATATTGTAGGTGAGTTTACAGTTACAGTAGGTTTGAGCTTTACGGTTACTGTTGAAGTAACTACACTAGATGTACATCCGTTTGTAGTACCAGTAACCGTATATGTTGCATTCGCTGTTGGCGATACATCTATAGAATTATCTGTTTCACTACTAGAACTCCAATTATAAGTTGTAGCACCACTTGCTGTAAGTGTTACAGATTCTCCACTACAAATTGCAGGTGAATTTACTGTTACAGTAGGTTTGGGCTTTACGGTTATAATTGTTGAAAAAGGAGTACTTGCAACTCCTCCTTTATATGCTATTAAAGATACCGTATAATTTCCTGATAAATTAAATTGAGTAGTTACAGTAGTTAATGAGTTAGAAGTACTTATAGTGCCACTTTGTATTGTCCATCTTACTGAGTCTAAACCTGTAGTTGGTGATGTATTTGTAAAAGTTATATTTTCTCCAACACAAATACTTGCACTAGAAACATCAAAGCTAGCTTGAACTATTGCAGATATTACATCTGTAGAAACATTTACATTATCTACATATATAGTATGACCATACATACCATAATTTCTAAAAATAACTTGAACATTTGCTTTATTTAAAAAGCTAGCAGGTATTGCTATACTATCGGTTCTCCATTCATTGCTTTTAGGATAAAACTCATCTCCTTGTCCTGGTAATTTAGTTGCTAATTGAGTTCCTCCTTTCTTATAAATAGAAGTTACAGTTGATTCACAGTTATCGGTTAATAAAACCTCAAGTGTATCATAACCAGTTTGTCCTTGATAATAAAAAGGAGCATAAGCTACATCAAACTTAACTTTTGATGCTGTTACACCAGTAAAGTCTAGTTTAGGTGTTAATATATCATCTTTTTGATTAAAAGCGTCTACTGTTGTATTATCATATCTCATTGAATAGTTGCCTACACCAAAACCACTAACTCCTGAAATATTATCCCAATTAGCTTCTGGAAGTCCAGCACTACTTCTTTTAAGAAAGGTCCAACCTACTGGAGGAAAATCACCAGACTCAAAATTCTCATCTAGAGGTAAATTGGTACTTCCTACTAAAACTACATTAACTGATTTGGTTATAGTATTAGAACCGTTTGCATTAGTAGCTGTTAGCGTTACTTGATGTAATCCTGGAGTTGTAAATGTTACAGTTGGATTTTGTGCTGTAGATGTAGCTGGATTTCCTCCTTCAAATGTCCAAGACCAAGAAGTTGGACTAAAAGCAGAATTATCTGTAAAACTATAACTTACACTTGTAGCACAAGCTGTACTAGTTAATTTGCTAGAATTAAAATTTGCAAGAGCTGCTGGTGTTGTAGTATAGCACACTGGTGAATTGAGTAGTGGAGTTCTTAAATTTCCGTATGCCATTGCTGTTTGCATTCTATCTTTTTGGTCTGGCGTGAACATACTTAAGCAAGCATCATCAGAATAATCCATATAATTCATAAACATATCACCATTTGGACCATTAGAACACGATATACGAGGAAATGAAGGACAGTCAGAGCTTAATTGAGATTGTGGTGGAGTATCATCACAGTAGTCATTCCCACAATCAACATCTCCTGTAATATGCCTTAAACCTAACCAATGCCCTAATTCATGTACCGTAGTAGCTCCTTTGTTATATGGCGGTTGAGTAACACCTCCACTTCCAAAATACTCTGCTCCAATTACTACTCCATCAGAAGTTGTTGTTCCATCTCCACCAAAAAGACCATCTAATGTTGTCATAGTTGGAAAAGTAGCATACCCTAAAACTTCACGAAAACCATTTTTCATTCTTGGAACTATCCAAATATTACAATATAATTCTGGACTCCATATTGTACTTGGTTTTACTGTACTCGTAACATAGCTTGTTTCCCAACCAAAAAATCCTGGATTCGAAAAACCTTTTGATGTAGCACTGATTCTTTCAATGCCTGGTTCTGCTAGTACATTTCCATTTGGATCGACTAATGCTGGACACCATTCAATTTCTATATCTGCATTTAAAGATTGAAAAGGTGCTGGTATATTGCCAGCAAACTCACTCATTCCTCTAAAATCTCTATTCAAAATAGCAAACTGAGAATCTATTTGTGCTTTGGTAATATTTTGTTGTGTATTATTGTTATAGTATACAACATGAACAATCACAGGAATTGTTATTACTGTTTGTGTTCTTTGATTTGCGTTTGCATTGTTTTTAACATATTCTGTAATTTGACTTTGAAATATATTTTCCCATTGAGTACTTGGTACTTTTGTACCACATTGTTGTTGTGTATTGCTAACTTGATTTTTCCCTAACAATGTACTTGAAATCAAGATAGAAAAAAATAAAAATAAAATATGTATTTTTTTCATGCTAATATATTTAAGCGGTAAAATATTTTATGCTTGTGTTGTTGGATTACCAAAGTTTAATGGAATTGTATTTCCTTGTTGCTCAGCAATTTCTCCGTGTAATTGTTCAAATTTTTTTACATTCTCTGCCAAAGCTTTCATGAACCTCTTAGCATGTTGTGGTGTTAAGATAATTCTTGATTTTACTTTTGCTTTTGGCACACCTGGAGCAACACGAATAAAATCTAACACAAATTCTTGATTGGAATGTGTTATAATTGCTAAATTACTGAACTCTCCTTCTGCTATTTCTTCTGGTAATTCTATATTTAACTGATTTTGTTTATTATTTTCCATTATGTAAAGATAATAAATTTAGTAAAAAAAGGGTTGCTATGTACTAGCAACCCTTTTAATAATTTATAAAGAAAAATTATCTTATCCGATACTTTCTTCTTCTATTTCATTTTCTTCTAAGAATTTTTGTTTTGCTATCATTCTTTCCCATTCTGTTTTGTTAGCAACTTTTACCTCTTGGAAAGCTCTAACACCAGTACCAGCAGGAATTCTATGTCCAACAATAACATTCTCTTTTAGACCACGCATTAAATCGACTTTACCGTTAATAGCTGCTTGATTTAATACTTTGGTTGTTTCTTGGAAAGAAGCTGCAGAAATCCAGCTATCTACGCCTAAAGAAGCTTTAGTAATACCTTGTAACTGTGGACTTGAAGTTGCAGGTAATGCATCTCTATAACTTACCAAGTTGCTGTCATTTCTTTTTAGTAATGAATTTTCTTCTCTAATTTGACGCATAGTAACAATTTCTCCTGCATGTAGATTTTGAGAATCTCCTGCATCTGTGATTACTTTTTTCTCAAAAATTTCATCATTTTGTTCTATGAAGTCAAATCTATTCACTACTTCTCCTTCTAAGAATTTAGTATCTCCTGCATCTTCGATTAGTACTTTACTCATCATTTGGCTTACAATTACTTCGATGTGTTTGTCGTTAATTTTCACACCTTGTAAACGATATACCTCTTGAATTTCATTTACCAAATAGAATTGAAGTGCAAATGGTCCTTTAATTTTCAAAATATCTGAAGGTGTAATAGAACCGTCTGACAAAGGCATACCTGCTTTTATGAAGTCGCCATCTTGAACTAAGATATGTTTTGTTAATGGCACCATATATTTTTTCTGTGTACCATCTTTAGCTGTAACTGTAATCTCTCTATTTCCTCTTTTAATTTTTCCGAAAGTAGTTTGACCATCAATTTCTGAAACTTTTGCTGGATTTGAAGGATTTCTTGCCTCGAATAATTCTTGTACTCTTGGTAAACCACCCGTGATATCTCGTACTTTACTTAATATTCTAGGAATTTTTACTACAATTTTTCCAGGAATCACTTCTTGTCCGTCGTTTACTACAATGTGACCACCAACTGGAATGGAGTATGAATACAATTCTTTTCCTTTATCATCTACAATTAAGATAGCTGGTGCTTTCTTTTTATCTCTAGATTCGATAGTAACTTTATCTCTGTGACCTGTTTGTTCGTCAATTTCTTCTCTAAAGGTAATCCCTTCAATAACATCTTCGTACTTAATTTTACCTTTGTATTCTGATACTATGATATTGTTGTATGGATCCCATCCACAAAGTACATCTCCTTTCTTAACTGTTTTTCCGTCTTTTACTTTTAAGATAGCACCGTATGGAATGTGATTAGTAATTAAAACTCTTGAAGATTCTTCATCAATAATATTGATTTCTCCAGTTCTAC
Source organism: Chitinophagales bacterium (assembly GCA_020636535.1). Classification (NCBI taxonomy): domain Bacteria; kingdom Pseudomonadati; phylum Bacteroidota; class Chitinophagia; order Chitinophagales; species Chitinophagales bacterium. Next base: position 311,572 of record JACJXT010000011.1, on the reverse strand, counting down.
CAACTACAACTTGATTGATAGTTCCATCTTCTGTTTCTTGTTTTACTGTTTTAACACTATCGAACTCTAATTTACCATCGAACTTAGCAAACAGAGTAGATTCTGCTGCAATGTTGGCTGCTGTACCACCAGTATGGAATGTACGCAATGTTAACTGTGTTCCTGGCTCACCAATTGATTGAGCTGCTATAATACCTACAGCATCTCCCATTTGAGCTGGTTGATTGGTAGTTAAGTTTCTACCATAACATTTAGAACACACTCCTCTTTTTAACTCACAAGTTAATACTGAACGAATATCTACTTCTTCTATACCTGCATTTTCTATTTTTCTAGCTTTAGCTTCGGTAATCATTTCTCCTTCTTCAACAATAACTTCGTCGGTTTCTGGATGTACAATTTCGTAAAGTGATGTTCTACCAACTATTCTATCGAATAAGCTTTCTATAATTTCTTCTTGCTCTTTTAAAGCCGAAGTAGTTAAACCTCTTAAAGTTCCACAATCTTCTGCATTAATGATAACATCTTGAGCGACATCTACTAAACGACGCGTTAAGTAACCAGCATCGGCAGTTTTAAGGGCAGTATCGGCAAGACCTTTTCTAGCACCGTGTGTAGAGATGAAGTACTCCAATACATTCAATCCATCTTTAAAGTTAGATAAGATTGGATTTTCAATAATCTCGCCACCAGTAGAACCAGATTTTCTTGGTTTAGCCATTAGTCCTCTCATACCAGCCAATTGTTTAATTTGCTGTTTTGAACCTCTCGCTCCAGAATCTAACATCATATACACTGAGTTGAAACCTTGCTTGTGTTTAGAGATTTCGTTCATTAGTGTTTCTGTGATTCTTGTATCTACTCTTGTCCAGATATCAATAATTTGGTTATATCTTTCGTTATTGGTAATTAAACCCATATTGAAGTTAGCCCAAACTTCGTCAACTTCTGCTAGTGCATTGTCTAATAAATCGTTTTTGATTTCAGGAATGATTAAGTCATCAATATTAAATGACAAACCACCTGTAAATGCATTTCTATAACCAATTTGTTTAATGTTATCTAAGAAGTTTACTGTAGTAGGAATATCTGTTGATGTTAATACATCTCCAATTACATTTTTAAGATTTTTCTTAGTTAAGATCTCATTGATATAGCCACACTCTTCTGGAACTACTTCGTTAAAAATAATTCTACCAACTGTAGTTTCAATTACTTTGGTTACGATTTTATCGTTTTCATCTTTAACTTTAGTTCTTACTTTAACATAAGCATGTAAATCTACAATGCCTTCGTTGTAAGCAATAATAGCTTCTTCGGCAGAATAGAAAGTTTTGCCTTCACCCTTAACCACATCATCGCCTTCGGTTTTTTTACCTTTGGTTAGGTAGTACAAACCTAATACCATGTCTTGTGATGGAATGGTAATTGGTGAACCACTTTGTGGATTTAAGATGTTATGAGAAGACAACATTAACAACTGTGCTTCTAAGATAGCTGCATTGCTTAAAGGTAAATGCACTGCCATTTGGTCACCATCGAAATCGGCGTTGAATGCAGTACATACTAATGGATGTAGTTGAATTGCTTTACCTTCAATCAATTTTGGTTGGAATGCTTGTATAGACAAACGGTGTAATGTTGGTGCTCTGTTTAATAAAACTGGATGACCTTTCATTACATTTTCCAAAATATCCCAAACAACAGCTTCTTTTTTATCTACTAATTTTTTAGCAGATTTTACTGTTTTTACAATACCTCTTTCTAGTAATTTACGAATGATAAATGGTTTGAATAACTCTGCTGCCATTCCTTTTGGTAAACCACATTCGTGTAATTTTAACTCTGGACCTACAACGATAACAGAACGACCAGAATAGTCTACCCTTTTACCTAATAGGTTTTGACGAAAACGACCTTGCTTTCCTTTTAAACCATCTGATAGTGATTTTAAAGCTCTACCACCTTCTGCTTTTACTGCATTAGATTTTCTTGAGTTATCGAATAGAGAATCTACTGCTTCTTGTAGCATTCTTTTTTCGTTTCTTAAGATAACTTCTGGAGCTTTAATTTCAATTAATCTTTTTAGACGATTGTTTCTGATGATTACCCTTCTATACAAATCGTTTAAGTCTGAAGAAGCAAATCGTCCACCATCTAAAGGAACAAGTGGTCTTAATTCTGGTGGAATTACAGGTAAGTACTGAATAATCATCCACTCAGGTCTGTTCTCAACATGCTCATTTGCCTCTTTAAAAGCTTCTACTACTTTTAATCTTTTTAATGCTTCTGATTTTCTTTGTTGAGAAGTTTCGTTATCTGCTTTGTGTCTTAACTCTGCTGATAATTTTACTAGATTAATTCTTGCTAATAAATCTCTTAGTGCTTCACCACCCATTTTAGCGATGAATTTATTAGGATCATCATCTGGCAATAATTGATTTTCTTTAGGCAATGCTTCAAGAATATCTAAATATTGTTCTTCTGTAATTAAATCTAAATATTGGTGTGTAACTGTATCGCCATTTACATTAATTCCTTCTTCTAAAACACCTGGTTGAATTACTGCAAATCTTTCATAATAAATGATAGATTCTAGGTTTTTAGAAGACAATCCTAATAAGTAACCAATTTTATTTGGCAATGATTTGAAATACCAAATATGTACCACAGGAACAACCAAACGAATGTGTCCCATTCTTTCTCTACGCACTTTTTTCTCAGTAACTTCAACACCACATCTATCACAAACAATACCTTTATAACGAATTCTTTTGTATTTACCACAATAGCATTCGTAGTCTTTAGTTGGTCCAAAAATTCTTTCGCAGAACAAACCTTCCATTTCTGGTTTGTAAGTTCTATAATTAATCGTTTCTGGTTTTTTGATTTCGCCATAAGATCTTTCTAAGATACTATCTGGAGAAGCCAACTTTAGCGTGATGGTGCCAAAGTCTGATTTTATTTTATTTTCCTTTTTGAAAGGCATAGTTATTATTTTTAAGTATTAAAATAATTATTTATTCAAAATCAAGATCTAATGCTAAACCTCTTAATTCGTGTAATAATACATTGAAAGATTCTGGAATTCCTGCTTCTGGCATATTTTCTCCTTTTACAATTGCTTCATAAGCTTTTGCTCTTCCAACAATATCATCAGACTTAATGGTTAACAACTCTTGTAAGATATTAGATGCACCATATGCTTCTAAAGCCCAAACCTCCATTTCTCCTAATCTTTGACCACCAAATTGTGCTTTACCTCCAAGTGGTTGTTGTGTAATTAAAGAGTATGGTCCGATAGAACGAGCATGCATTTTATCATCTACCATATGCGATAATTTAAGCATATAGATAACACCTACTGTTGTTTTTTGATCGAATCTTCGACCAGTTTCTCCATCGTATAAATAAGTACTTCCTAGTCTTGGTAATTTAGCTTCTTCTACATAATCTTCAATTTCTTGAACTGTAGCACCGTCAAAGATTGGCGTAGCAAACTTAATACCTAATTCTTTACCAGCCCAACCTAATACGGTTTCGTAAATTTGACCGATATTCATACGAGAAGGTACACCTAGTGGATTTAAAACGATGTCTACTGGAGTTCCGTCTTCTAAGAAAGGCATATCTTCTTGACGAACGATTCTTGCCACAATACCTTTATTACCATGACGACCAGCCATTTTATCTCCAACTTTAAGTTTTCTCTTTTGAGCTACATAAACTTTAGCCAATTTTAAAACACCAGTTGGTAACTCATCACCTACTGTAATAGCATATTTTTCTCTTAAGAAACGACCTTTTTCTTCGTTGTGTTTAATTAAGTAGTTGTGGATTAGTCGTTTGATTAAATCGTTGGTTTCGTCATTTTTCGTCCAGTTGCTAGTATTTAAATCTTCGTAGTTTAAACCACCAAACAATTTTTCAGAAAACTTAGTACCTTTTGGAACGACTACTTCATTAAAGATATTGGTAATACCATCGGTAGTTTTTCCACCAACTAGTTCCATTAATTTGCCTACTAAAACTCGTTTGATATCTTCTAATCTACCAATATGATCTTTCTCTACTTTTTCTAGCTCTGCTTTCTCTTTGATTTTAGCATTTTTATCTTTTCTTGCTTTTTGGAAAAGTTTAGTAGCTATTACTGTACCTTTAGTAGATGGTTTAGCTTTGTAAGAAGCATCTTTGACATCACCAGCTTTATCACCAAAGATTGCTCTTAGTAATTTTTCTTCTGGTGTAGGATCTGATTCGCCTTTTGGTGTAATTTTACCTATGATGATATCGCCTTCTTTAATTTTAGCACCTACTCTAATGATACCATTTTCATCTAAGTTTTTGGTAGCATCTTCGCTAATATTAGGAATATCATTAGTAAATTCTTCTTCACCTAATTTAGTATCTCTTACATCTAACTCGTACTCATTAATATGAATAGAAGTAAAGATATCTTCTCTAACTACTTTTTCATTGATAACGATAGCATCTTCAAAGTTATATCCTTTCCAAGGCATGAAGGCAACTAATAAGTTTTTACCTAATGCTAACTCTCCGTTTTGTGTAGCATAACCTTCGCAAAGTACTTGACCTTTTATTACTTTATCTCCTTTTCTTACAATTGGAACTAGGTTAATACAAGATCCTTGGTTTGTTCTTGAGAATTTAGTTAAGTTGTATATTTTAACATCATCATCAAAAGAAACTAATTTTTCGTTATCTGTTCTATCGTATCTAATTCTAACTTCGTTAGCATCTACATACTCTACTGTACCAGAACGCTCTGCATTAATTAATACTTGAGAATCTTGTGCTACTTTAGCTTCCATACCTGTACCGACAATTGGCGACTCAGTTCTGATTAACGGAACTGCTTGTCGTT